>NZ_JAFCUI010000002.1:248634-424262 GCF_049896445.1 Acinetobacter sp. TWP2-2-3 | reverse complement strand
GCTTTTGCAATCCCGAAACTTGGCGCACGTTTATTGGTTCCGTCAAAGCGTGCAGTGACCAGATCAGACAGTGCAGCCACTTCGGACACCAGTTCCTGGATTTTGGCTGATTTGTCAGAGCCATCCAAAGTCGCCACCAGTTCAATCGGGCCTTCCAGGCGTTCTAATAAGGTTTTAAGTTGGGCTGAAGTATTTTGGTCTAACATTGCTAACGTCTCCAAAGGAGTAAATGTTTATTTGATAACAGGATATTAAATGAATTGAATAAATAGGTAAAACAGTTTGTTTTTATTTTATTGATCGATATTTTAGATTATCAATCCAATCATAGATTTTATGCTGCCTTATTTTAATTTTTGGGCGGTATTGAGCAAGTTGAATAGGTTATCTTAAAAATAGCATTGAAATTTTATCAAAAAAATGCTCCCTATTCAGGAGCATTTTGGGAAATTAATGAATCCGCTGTTCGATACGCAGAGAACGACCCTTGATTGAGTTGGCCAAGAAAAACAAGATTAGGCTAAGTAGTGCCGATAAAATAGCAACACCAATAATAACCAGATTCGTGATCTGACTTAACTGATCCGCCTGTTGTACCTGCATATTTACACTCTTGGCGACTGGTGTCATGGCTTGACCATAGACCTGTTGCTGCATGGTCCAGATTTGTTCAGGCTTGAAACCATATTGTTCAAATTTAGGATCCTGTTTTTCTGCTTCAACCAAGTTTAAAACATAAGGTTTTGCGGCAGATAAATCTTGAGGCTTATGCAGCAATGCCGTTTGCGCCAATAAATAAGATTTCACCGGTGCTGCAATCTCTGAATCAGCCAGGTAACGGGCGATTTCACTATCATTGATATTACTATCGTAATACACCACTTGCTGATAAGCATCATCCCGATCATTGCGCAGATCATGCTGCCAGTAAGTTAAGCCTGACCAAATTACGATAAAAGCAATCAGCCAGGCGACAAATTTCAGCACAAAAGACTGAAAGCGCACATAAAAGAAACGCAACTTTTTCAGTAAGCCAATCACAAAAAATGCACCGATGAAAGAGGCAAAAATTTTAATAATCAGCCAGCCAAACCAGCTCAGCAAACTAAAAAAATAATCGGGACTATCACCAATGCTGGCCAGTGTGGCATCTACACTGACCGGCAAATGCAACTGCTGTACTTGAGTACTCAGGCCAAAAAAGCCATAGACCAGTTCCTGCTGGAAAAATAGGCTGATCAATGAGGCTATAAATACGGTAGAAGTAGTCAAACCCAATAGCATCAAATTGCGTTGACGTTTCTTGAGTGCAACTACCCCCTGCTTGATGTCCTGAGGCTTAACGGCGTATTCATCTAAGGGCGGCAATCTCTACTCCTTCTTACAGATTTTGGCCCTACCTGATTTAGTTGGGCTTGGATCCACTGGTACTTGATTCAATCACCAAATGATTCAGATTATCCTGCAAAGCTTTCAAACGCACGGTTGCTTCTGTGCGTTTTTGTACACCTTCTTTCTGAATCTGAATCACATCATTTACAGTTTTAATGAGGGTGTTTTGCACATGTTCAAGCGTTTCAATGTCAATCACCGAGCGTTGATTGGCTTTAGCCGTATCAACCGAGTTCTGATGTAACAGGTCAGCATTACGGCGCAGCAGCTCGTTGGTAGCATCATCAATGGTATTGGCCAGCTGTACACTGTTCTTCTGTTCACTCAACGAAATCGCCAGACTGATCTGGTTTTTCCACGCCGGTAAAGTAATGTTTTTGATCGCATAGAACTTGTCGACCAACATCAGGTTATTCGACTGGATAATCCGGATCATTGGCAAGGTCTGCATCGCAGATTGCTGCAATACCTGTAAATCACTGACACGTTTTTCCAGATTATTGGCCAGATGGTTCAGGTCATAAATTTTCTGGGTGGTGCTCTGATCTTGCGGCAAGGCGGTTAAAGTGGAAATTTCCTGCTGCAGCTCCTGTTCGCGTAAACGGCCTGCGGCGATATGTACCCCGAGCTGTTTATATTCATCCTGTACCCCGTCAAACATTTTATCCAGGGTATCAACACGTGCTTTCAAACCGGATTGCGAGGTTTCAATCTCTTTCACCAGTACATCTAGCTGCTCTTTAGTGGTATTGAAATGCGCATCAAAGTTATCTTTCGCACCTTTGAATTTGCTAATGATATTGCCAAAAAAACCCGAACTTTTCTTTTTATTGAGAATACTGCTGGTATTCAGCTGCTGAGCCACCTGTACCACCTGATTCAGCTTCTGTCCTGTCGCATCCAGATCTCTATTTTGCACCAGATTCAGTAATTCATCGGTATAGGTCGAAGTTTTGGTCGCAATATTTTTGCCATATTCAGCCACGCTGTTATGACTCATGTTCTGCAACTCTTTACGTGCAGCCAGCACCTCCTGAAAGTCAGCAGACTGTAAGCCCAGTTCTTTCAGGTCCATTTGCTGGAATTTTTGTTCGACCAGTTCATTCGAGCTTTCAACAGGTAAATTTACTAAATCAGACTTGGTCATAGTTCACCTTATATTGTTATGTTTTCGAGGGTTTCTCGAGGGATTTTTTTAACGTTTTAATCAGACTCTCACGGCTATTATCAAGTTTTTCCAGATCACTTGTCGAGTGTTTCGTCTGGCTTTGTTTGACATGATATTGCCAGGCCGGAATCAAGACCTGCTGTGCTTCCTTAAAGCGATCCAGCAGGCTAAAGGAAAGCTGCTGCGAAAGCTGCATCTGGGTAATGGCGATGTCATTACTGCTTTGCAAGGTACGTAAGGTATTAATTTTCTTGGAGAGGCGTTCTAAAAAATTATCCAAGGGATGCTGGTTTTTGACGAATAGCGGATATTCAGACAGAAACTCGTCTGCTGCGACAATGTGCTTGGCCATCTGTTCGCGCAAACCCAAAAGCTGCTGAAAACGCGACTGCGATTTCTGAATTTCAATCTGTAATTTACGGCTTAAGTGATCGGCCTGATCGAGCAAACGGTCTAGCCGTTGATAATATTCCACCTGACTTGAGCCATAATCCAGATCGATGCCTAGCCATTTCTGTAGGGCATTAAATTTACGTTTTTTCAGATATTTTTTAGATTCTGCCAAAGCCTGAATCAATTGCTCAATGGTATGGCTTAACTGTTGGGTCAAGTGCGGATCTACACCATTCAGTAGAACGGACTGTGCCTGAATCAAAGCATCTGCATAATGATTCAGCCCATATTGATTATCCAGTACAGGCACAAGCTCATTACGCTTAATCGCCAGAATTTCCTCACGATCAAGCATCATGTCAGTCAAGGCAGGTAGAGCTTCAAAGCGCGACATGGTTGAGGCGATATCCTTTAAAAAAGTGAAACAAAGAAGTCTAGAACATCTTCGAATGTAGCAAAAAAACAGACTGCGTTGTGTATATTTATCCAGAAATTCGTTACATCACTTTAACTAAATCCATGTTTTATCTTTATTTTAATTATGATTTTGGCAAGACAATCCAATTACAGAGATAAATGGCTACGTAGCATCTTGAGAATTGTTTAACTTTAAGCATTTAGAACTTTAAAATGTATTCAATCTGATCTAAATGCTTACAACACCAGGTTTTACTTAAAATCCATATGCAAAAAAAGCCATATTGCTATGGCTTTCAAGGATGATCCAACGCTGGCTTAAAGATAATCCCCTTCGCTCTCCGGCTGAAACAGCACTTTTTCAATGGTTACTTTCATGGTATGACCATCCGGTTGTGGCCATTCAATGGTTTGACCTTCTGCTAAGCCCAAAATGGCTGCACCTATCGGTGCGACCACATTGACCTGCCCCTTTTCACCTTTAAATTCGTGTGGGTAAACTAGTGTCACCTCAACAGCTTCCGTAGAAGGTGCAATGGTCAACAACACACGGGAATGCATGGTCACGATATTGCTTGCGATCGCTTGCGGCTCGACCACTTCGGCACGTGCCAATTCATCCTCTAAGCGGATCATGGTTTCGCTCAGCTTGCTCTGATTCTCCAGCATCGTTTCCAGACGATGTAAATCTTGCTCAGATAAAATAATGTTGGGTTTAGTCATCCTTATTACCTTGTTTAATGCATAAATGAAAAATTAATCAATCAACCGCCAGCAGCATTTTTAAATACAGGATTTACCCATATTCAAATGATACCGATCCATATAACGTTTAAATAAAAAGAATGATGTCATTCACGGCGCTTATATCAGCACCACCTTACAGTAACATGGGATTCACTCAAGCGCTTCATCTACCATGATCTTCAGCTCAATAACCTATTATTTTTAAAGTGTCAGGTTCTGAAAATAATTCCTGTAAATAATTTCAAGCAAAGCATGCAACGAATGCATTCATTCTTTTAAAGCATTTAAAAATACAAATAGTTGATAAAAGACTTTAAGCCAGATTGAGAAAAACTCAATATGATTTTATTGATGACTCAATCTCTTACGGCATGGAAATTGATCTATATAAGCCCGATCAAGTCTAAACATCTTTTACATCGTTATTTTTACAGCTATAAAAAAAGCTCCCGGTTGGGAGCTCCTTTCCGTTTATAAGCGATTATGCATAAACTGGGAATTTAGCACATACCGCTGCAACTTTCTCTTTCACCGCGTTGATAACAGCTTCATCGCCTTTAGCATTCAGGATGTCAGCGATCCAGCCTGCAAGTTCACGCACTTCAGCTTCGCCAAAACCGCGAGTTGTTACTGCAGGTGTACCGATACGGATACCTGAAGTGACGAACGGAGAGCGTGGATCGTTTGGTACAGAGTTTTTGTTCACAGTAATGTGAGCAGCACCTAACCAAGCATCAGCTTCTTTACCTGTAATGTCTTGCTTGATTAAAGACAGCAAGAACAAGTGGTTTTCAGTACCACCAGAAACTACATCATAACCACGAGCGATTAATACTTCAGCCATTGCTTTCGCATTAACAACGACTTGTTGTTGGTAAGCTTTGTATTCAGGTGCCATTGCTTCTTTGAAGCAGATTGCTTTCGCAGCAATCGCGTGAACCAAAGGACCACCTTGGTTGCCTGGGAATACAGCTGACTGTAATTTTTTCTCGATTTCTTCGTTTGCTTTCGCAAGAATAAGACCAGAACGTGGACCACGAAGTGTTTTGTGAGTCGTAGTCGTAGTAACGTCAGCGATTTGTACCGGGCTTGGGTAAACGCCAGCAGCAACTAAACCTGCAACGTGAGCCATATCAACAAACAGATAAGCGCCAACTTTGTCCGCGATTTCACGGAAACGCTGCCAGTCAACGATCTGGCTGTATGCAGAGAAACCAGCAACGATCATGCGTGGCTTATGCTCAAGCGCTAAACGCTCAACTTCTTCGTAATCGATCTCGCCAGTTTCAGGGTTTAAACCGTACTGAATCGCATTATATGTTTTACCAGAGAAGCTTACTTTTGCACCGTGAGTCAAGTGACCACCGTGAGCAAGGCTCATCCCCAAAACTGTATCGCCCGGGTTCAGAAGCGCTAAGTAAACTGCTGAGTTTGCTTGTGAACCAGCATGTGGCTGAACGTTAGCATAATCAGCACCAAAGAGTTCTTTAGCACGGTCAATCGCCAATTGTTCGATAACGTCTACATACTCGCAACCGCCATAGTAGCGTTTACCTGGGTAGCCTTCCGCATATTTGTTAGTAAGTTTTGAACCTTGAGCTTCCATAACTGCTGGTGAGCAGTAGTTTTCAGAAGCGATTAGCTCAATATGAGCTTCTTGACGAGCATCTTCATTCGAGATTGCTTGAGCTAATTCTGGATCAAATTCAGCGATAGAGATATTGGCAAACATTAGCGAGGTCCTATTGATTTAGGGCTTTTAAGCCGTGCTAAGATTGGCGCGTATTGTAGCATGAAGTTTTAAATTTTCGATCATGAACTTTATTCAGTTTGCAATAAAAATGGCTCATATCTAAAAAAACATGAGCCATTCAGATAAAAATAAGTTATTGAATTGGCATTAGAGATTTTACATCTGAAATAATATTAGGAATATTCAGTGCATAGACGCTACCATGATCCCATTTAGTCGCATTTGACTCATCCGTAATATAACGTACTGAAGTTTGTTTCTGATTGGCGAGTGCAACCAAAACATCTGTTGCTGCTTTCGGAACGGTACTATCTGCTGAACCCTGATAAATAATCACTGGCGTAGAAACTTTAACAAGTAAAGGCTGAGAATCTTTTTCCAAGAAGCTCTTTACGACTGGAATACTCATAAAGTTAGTTTGAGTACGAGGATAATTATTTACTGAGTTATTATTTGATTGTGCATAAGCATACATTGCAGTACCAAATTTCTGGCCTAATACATCATAGCAATCAGTTTCTGCATTTTTCGCGATTTCGTCGGTTGGTGTTTTAAAAATCTGACTATATTGCAAATTTGGGTTCGGGTTACGCAAACCGGCAACAATCAATGCAGTAAAGGTATCTAAAGATGCTAAAGTTCCAATTTTTTTATCCAGATTTGTTTCTTGTCCCGCCTGTTGTTCACCTCCTGTCAAAATCAGATTGAAATTTGAAGCCGGTGCTAAAGCTACCGTACCTTTATAGGTCATCTTAGAAGCACGTGCTGCATATTGCGCAGCACCTAAAGCTGCCTGTCCACCTTGAGAATGCCCTACTGCAACCCATTGATTGGACGCTTGTGAACCTAAATAATTTCGTGCAGCCACAACTGCATCAGTAATAGAATAAGCTTCACTTTTCAGATTCAAGAAAGGATGAAGTTCTTTTCCACTTGGCTCTCCTAAACCTTCATAGTCAGGTGCCACTACAATATAGCCAGCTTGGAGAAACCCGCCAATCATGGCTTTGATATAATCATTCAGCGCTTTTCGACTCGGCGCACACTGATCAGCTACACCGGTAGTTCCATGTGCCCATGCCACAATTGGCCAGCCTGTAGCTGGAGGCGTTCCCTCGGGTGTGAAAACTAATGCAGTAGCTTGTGTTTCCTTACCATTAATTCCTAACATCTTATAAGTCATGATCACACTTTCGTCAGCGATCCCGGAGAAATCCGTTTGAGTATAGGCTACAGGTGTTGCCACGACTGGATTATCGATATTATTTACTGGAACAGCAGGTTTGGACTCGTAAAAACGATCATTATCACTATCATCGTTACAAGCAGTTAAGGCTACACTTAATGTGAGAAGAGCACAGGTCAATACTTGACGTTTCATCGATCTTATCCTTATCTTATTTATTATCATCTCTAATGAGTTTTTCTGGTTTTATCTTTAACAAACGATAAAACTACATGTAATTTCCCAATTTATCTAAACAATATCAAGAAAAGAATGCGTTATTTTTTCTATTAAATTCGCGTCAGTTTATATTTATTATGAAATCAGCAAACTTAAAAATAGAGAATTTCCCCTTTTCAGAACTATACAAATAGTCGTCATACGTTAAAAAGCCTGCAATTAATACAGAAATAAAGCAATTCAATTGTCAGTTGCAAAATAATAATGTTAGATTTTACTCTCCTCTCTTTTCAGGCACATTTCCGACATGCAGGCCATTATTCTTGATACCGAAACGCATACTTTAAATGGCCAACCCATCGAAATTGCTTATGCGCCTGTCGAAATTGTAGAGCATAAAATCAGTCTGGATAAAAGCCGCCTGTTTGATCAGCTCTACTCATGTGACGAAGCTATTTCTTTTGCTGCCATGGCCGTGCATCATATTCTGGAATCGGATCTGGAAGGTCAGCCGCATTACAGCACCTTTCGCCTGCCTGATGAAACCGTCTACATGATCGGCCATAATATTGATTATGACGTCCGTGCCATCGAAAAATGTGGCGTAGATACTTCAAAAATCAAGGCGATTTGTACACTGGCTTTAGCACGTCGGGTCTGGCCAGATGCGGAAGCACACAATATTTCTGCCCTGATTTATATGATCACCAAAGGCAGCGAAAGAGCGCGTGAAATGATCCGTAAAGCGCATCGTGCCGATATGGATATTATTTTAACTGCCAATATTTTGATGCATATTGTGCATCATTTAAAAATCAACAGTATGCAGGAATTATTCGACGCTTCTGAAGATGCCCGAATTCCACGTACGATTAATTTTGGCAAACATCGCGGTACTGCCATCGCCGAACTTCCTACTGACTATGTGCAATGGCTATTGCGTCAGGATGAACTGGATCCTTATTTACGTAAGGCCCTTGAAAATACGGCGATCACGACATTATAGGTCTTATCAAAATAAACCTCAGTATTTTAATAAATACTTCATATTAATGTAATTTTCACAGACTATGCTCTAGCTGAATTTTAGCAACCATCTATTCAGCTATGATGCATTTTTATAAAACTCAACGTGGGATCGAGGTGCTACAGGATCGCTCCATCCCACTGACCGCACGCCAACGCCGCTTACTGGTTCTGATCGGCAGCCAGGATTTCAACTTATTAAATGATGGCTTAAAACAACAGCTTGCTCCTGCCGAACTCTTAGATCAGCTTTATGCCATGGATTTAATTATTCCAGCTGAAACGGGCGAGGTAGCCATCAGTCAAAAGCAGGCTGATGCAAGAACAGATACAAAAGTTGACCTGGCACACTCCGAGATTCACCGATCGTTGGACTCATCGATAGCAGCAGCTTCTGCGACAAAAGAACTCCATCCTGAGATGGAATCCATTAAAGTAGCGCAGGACATTCCATCTGCTGAAACGGATTCAAGCCATGCAAAAAAGCTGCCTGAACTGCAACCTATGTCTTTTGAAGACCTTAAATATATGATGATGGAAAGCTTACAAAAATATTGTGGCTTGATGGCCAAGCAGCAAATTCATCAGATTTTACAGGCGCCGGATACGCGCAGTTTAAAACTGTGCCAAATGCAATGGATCACGTCCCTTCAGGAAAGCCGTATTGCTCCCCAAGAATTGAATCACATTCTGAAGCAGATCAATTTTGCTTTAGATCAATTACAGCAAAATAAAGCTGAAGACTAATAAGATCTTAGTCTTTAAAACTCTTAAATGAGCAAGTTTAACAATAAGCTAGCTTTGATTGTTTAAGATAACTAATTGATTATTTGAAATATTTATATTCAAGCGAAATTTAAAGCTCGGAATATCCGACTTAAGCGTGATAGAAAAAGAATTACAATCCCGCCATATAGGTGAGCATAGACATCCGATTGGATCATGTATATGTCACATTATTTAGAATTCGATGCGTTCGATAATCCCATGCAACTGAGTAAAGTTGGCAACTGGGTGATCACCTTTTTAAGTCCGGTTGAAGAACTGCAATTTGTGCAACTGGCGATTACCTATGTGCTTCCCCGCCAGATCAGTGATAGCTTGCAACCGCGCCGTATATTGATTCAAAAAAGTCCCATTGAGCATCATTGGCTGATTCAGGCCATTGAATGTTTTGACAGCACGACTCGTCAGGAAATTTCTTTAAGCCCTGAGCATACAACCGCACAGCAAACTTTAGCGCAGATTTTGCAAAAATTTGAAAAATATGATGTGGATGTACAGCTTAAACAGATTTAAATACTTGCTCACTCTAGCGAACTTTTTTATTGGTATGGGGAATTTCTTCGGCCAATCAAGGCTCACTACCACGTTGTCTTCTCTTAGAGATTGAATCAGCTTCTGATTATAAGCTGCATACATTAGTATCCAAGCTGGCAAATACCAGAGTATAAAAAACTCACCTAAATGGTGAGTTTTTTAACTGCTGAATCGGTGATTTCGGATAAATAAGTTCAATTTTTTTCTACCTATCTGAAGTTCACTGATTAAATTATTCGACAACGCGATAAATATTTGAAGATTTTTGGCTTTCAAATAATAGCTCAATACTCGGCAGAATCGTTTCACCATCCACCACAATATGTTCAATTTTTTTGACCAACTCAGCTGCATGATGAATGTTGTGCTCTGCAAAGGAACACAGCATCGCTTTCGCTTCAGTCACTTGGCTAAATTGATCTTTCACCTTGATATCAATCATCTTTGACATTTTTCCTTCCTCTCTCATTATCCAATTTGCAGTTTTTTATACCATAATTAGCCAAGCGATTAATCTTCAAGATGTTAACGAATTTGGCAATGTAAACTTTTTTATCTGGAGGGATTATAATAAAAAGAATATTAAACTGAATGAATTGCGCAGACATTAAAAAAGCTCGCATTTCTGCGAGCTCTGTGTTGGATGGCTAGTGCTAGATTTATTGTCTGGTGATGAACATCAAACTCAACTAACTGTCATTGATCCGTCCAACTTATCGGTAGCGTCTTATTGGTTTTACGACCTACCATGAGTTCAATATAACAGTATTTTTTTAGCCAACAATACTCTTTTACACTTCTAAAAGAAGACTTATACAAGATTCCAATTGTCATTTTTTTAAAGCAGATTAGAATATTTCTGGCTTGTCTTACGAAGAATTTTGCATTCATATCATCTTTATCTAATTTATTGATTTCTAGAAAAATACCTTATTAAGCATACAACTTCCCGTTGCATAGACGGCTCAATACTCTCGTTCATAATCTCAATAAGCGCTTTAAAATTTAAGTTGGAATATGATTTTTTATAAATAAAAAATACTTCCGGAAAAGGACGCAATATTCAAAGAAACTGCTGTCATGAATCGATACGACTAATTTTAAAATGATTATTTTTCAAAAAATGGCGACAATTTAACCTCCCATCAATGTCAATTAACCATATTTTTGTCTGATTATTTAATAACTTACATGAGGAAATCAAAATTATTCAATGATTTTCTGAACGTTAAATACCATATTTTTATTTGCAGCATAGTCAAATATTCAGAACCTTACTCAGCTTTTCAAATCCACCCTATTTACAGCCAAGCAATCTATAAATTCTAAATTTGATCGAAATAAAAGCTCCCACTTAATGGAAATTTAATTTTATATCAACCTTAAACATTGAATATAAATGCAATACAATGCTCATAAATACATCGAGGTATATCTAATTTTTTATGTCAGCTAATAATTTTAGGAAACACCTTGATCTCAATTTAAGGCAGTTAATACTTTTATTGGCTATTTTTAGTGTATCTAGCCTTTTTATTATTTCTCTCATTATTAGCTATCAGATCGTAAAAAATCAGTTAATCGACAATTCTCTTGCCTTAAACTCTGATCATGCACATAAAATTGCATTAAGCACAGACAACCATTTTAGAAATATGCTTCTTGAGCTGGACTATAGTGCCAAGATATTAGGTCAAGACTTTAATAACAATGAGCTAAGAGAAGCCGAGGTCAATAAATTAAAATATCAGTCTGAACACTATAACAGTGTTGTGATCAGTGACACCCAAGGCAGACTGATAAACTTTTCCCCTAATATTCTGCATATTGATAAAAGCAAAATACAACATACTCAAGGGATTATTGACTCTCTTCATAAAAAATCGACTTATATATCTTCGCCCTATTTTTCTGTGCAAAAAAATATGATTGTGTTTATTTCTCAACCTATTTTTGACAAGTCAAATCACTATCAGGGCTTCATCGGTTCAGCGATTTATTTAAAAGAAAAAAATGTAATTAATCAGCTTCTAACCACTTATAAAAATTATAAGAATAGTTATATGTATGTGATTAACAATGAAAATAAAATTATTTTCCATCCCGATCGTGAAAGAATCGGTCAATTGGCCAGCAATAATACTGGTCTGGAATATATGCATGCGCATAAAAATGGTCAAATTCGTTTAATCAATAGCCAGGGCGTTGATAATCTGGCGGGTTTTTCTCATATTCCGACTTCAAACTGGATCGTGGTTTCCCAACAACCCACCCATGATTTACTTAAACAGGCAAATTCTATCCTTTATAAATTAGCCGCAGGATTCTTTTTATTTTATCTGCTTGTTTTTTATATTGTATGGCGACTGTCTGACTCTATCTCGGCCCCGTTGAATCAACTGGCAGATATGGCGAGTCTGCTAAATCAGGCAGAAATCGGTTCAAAAATTAAGAATATCCAGCCTTGGTACTATGAGGTCACAAAATTCAAGTTAGCCCTACTGCTCAGTGTTCGCAAATTTTCACAACAAATGAGCAAGATGGATCATCATATTAATACAGATCCTTTAACCGGCTTGATGAATCGTCGTGGGTTGAATTATGTCATGACTCACAACATGAAAATGAACATCCCTTTTTCAGTGCTTCTGATGGATGTGGATCATTTTAAAAACATTAATGACAATTATGGTCATGATCAAGGTGATGTTGTCTTAAAGCATATTGCCAAGACGATGCAGCAAAAATTTCGTAAAGATGATATTTGCTGCCGCTACGGTGGTGAAGAATTTATCATTATTATACCGAACAGCAATCTCACTGAAGTGTATGAAAGTGCGGAAAGGTTCAGAAAAGAGATTGCAGGTAAAGAGATTCAGAATATAGGTCACATTAGCATTTCGATTGGGATTGCTTCTTGGCCAGACAGTTCTAAAAATATTCTAGACGTTTTGAAAATTGCCGATAACAATCTTTATCGGGCGAAAGATGATGGCCGCAACTGTGTGCGATACTAATTTGATTTATTTTTCAGTTTTATAGTTTAAATAAATGGTGCGCTCAGCGGGACTCGAACCCACGCCACAGGCTTCGGAGACCTGTACTCTATCCAGTTGAGCTATGAGCGCATCTTTCTTGGATCGCGCACATCATAACAAAAAAAAGCATAAGGTAAAGCAACTATCTCTAACTTCATCATTTTTATGCTTAAGCTTTATACAATGTTCCAAAACAGCAACACAGAATTGCATGTGAATCACTTGGCTTATTTTGCGAGATCACTCACAATATCTCAACTTTTCACCATTTGAGATATTCATGACTGATGCACTGATCTTAAGGGATGTGTCGAAGACCTATCGCAATGGCTTTCAGGCATTGAAAGGAATTAACTTAAATGTACCAGAAGGTGAATTTTATGCGCTACTGGGTCCCAACGGCGCAGGAAAATCTACTACCATTGGTATTATCAGTTCATTAACAAAAAAAACATCCGGTACAGTCGAAATTTTTGGTCATAATCTGGATACCCACCCCTCTCAGGCCAAACAGTGTCTAGGTGTGGTGCCTCAGGAATTCAACTTTGCCCAGTTTGAAAAAACCTTCGATATTTTGGTGACTCAGGCAGGCTATTACGGCATTCCTAAAAAAATTGCACAGGAACGGGCGGAGCTTTATCTGACCAAACTGGGTTTATGGGAAAAGCGTTCCACTCAGGCCCGCATGTTATCCGGCGGGATGAAACGTCGCCTGATGATTGCGCGTGCCATGATGCACGAACCGAAACTGCTGATTCTGGATGAACCGACAGCTGGCGTTGATATTGAGTTGCGTCGTTCGATGTGGGAATTTTTGAACGAGATGAATGAAAAAGGCACCTCCATCATTCTGACCACGCATTATCTAGAAGAAGCGGAAATGCTGTGTCGCCGTATTGCGATTATCGATCGCGGTGTGATTAAAGAAGACACCACCATGAAAAGCTTCCTGAGTCAGCTCAATGAAGAATCGTTTATTTTTGATCTGGCCGAACCGATTGAACCTTTACATCTGGATATTATCGGCGTGCGATTTAACCTGATCGATCCGATGACCTTAGAAATCACTATGGACAAGGCACATAGCATAAATGATCTGTTCCAGTTGCTGGAATCACAGAATATTCAGGTGCGCAGTATGCGCAATAAATCCAACCGTCTGGAAGAACTTTTTGTGAAAATGGTCGAGAAAAATCTGGATGGAGCTGCGCAATGAACATTAATCAGCTCAGCGTAGCTTTATATACCATTATCTATAAAGAAGTGCGTCGCTTTATGCGCATCTGGCCACAAACCCTGTTGCCACCTGCAATCACCATGAGCCTGTACTTCGTGATCTTCGGTAATCTGGTCGGTTCACGCATTGGAGAAATGGGCGGCTATAGTTATATGGAGTTCATTGTGCCTGGTCTGATTATGATGGCCGTGATCACCAACAGCTATGCCAACGTTTCATCTAGCTTCTTCAGCTCAAAATTCCAGAAAAGTATTGAAGAACTGATCATGAGTCCGGTACCGATGCATGCCATTTTATGGGGTCATGTATTGGGCGGTGTGATTCGTGGGATACTGGTTGCGATCATTGTCAGTGTGGTGAGCTTGTTTTTTGCTGACTTATATATCACCAACTGGTTCGTAACTATATATACAGTCTTGATTACTTCCCTGCTGTTTTCCTTGGGTGGTTTTATCAATGCCGTCTATGCCAAATCTTTCGATGATATCTCGATTATCCCGACTTTTGTGTTAACGCCACTGACCTATTTAGGTGGTGTGTTTTATGCTATTTCGAGCTTAAGCCCATTCTGGCAAAATTTATCTTTAATTAATCCTGTCGTGTATATGGTCAATGCTTTCCGCTATGGCATTTTAGGACATAGCGATGTCAATGTCGCCATTTCACTGACAGTAATTACCTTATGTTGTGCCGTGCTGTATGCAGTGGCCTATCATTTACTCTCCCGTGGTTCAGGAATGCGTGAATAATGAGTGTAGAACAATCTCTCCTTGGTAAAGACACCAATTACCCGACAGAATATCAGCCTGATGTTCTGTTTCCGATTTCGCGCGCGCCTGCCCGTGAACAATACGCACATGTCGAAGCGATTCAGCAAGGTGCAGACTGGTGGCATGTATTTGAAATTTCCTGGTTAAATTCAACCGGTGTGCCGCAAGTGGCTATTGGCCGCATTAGCTTGCCAGCGTCTTCGCCGAATCTGATTGAATCCAAATCCTTAAAACTGTATTTCAATAGCCTGAATTTTGCCAAGTTTGAATCTCAAGATGCCTTTATCACGACGGTCGAAAAAGATTTATCTGCTGCGGCTGAAGCTGAAGTTAAACTGCAATTGTTTCAGGTCGATGAATTAGAGATCAGCAAGCCGGAAGGCATCTGCATTGACGAGCTGACACCTGAGCGCCTAGAAAATCATCCAGATGCCAGTTTATTGGCTTTGGATTCGGATGATGCAGCAGAAGGTGAAATCCAGCTGTATTCACATTTACTCAGAAGTAACTGCCCAGTCACTGGCCAGCCGGACTGGGGAACAGTTTTTATACGTTATCAAGGTAAAAAACCTTGTTATAAGAGTATTTTAGCTTATATTATTTCCTACCGTCAGCATAATGGGTTCCACGAACAATGTGTGGAGCAGATGTTTGCCGATATCTGGCAGCAACTGAAACCGGAAAAGCTGATGGTCTACGCAACCTATACACGCCGTGGTGGATTGGATATCAACCCTTGCCGTGTATCGGATTTAACATGGATGCCTCGCCCTATTCGTTTAGCGCGACAATAAAAAACATTGAGGTTGAACAATGCCATTTTTTGGGTTTATTCCTTCTGCAGAGCTTTTAAATACAATTCAGACTGCACAAAAAAACAAAAATTCAAGTGAGCCGCTTTACCCATTACGTGATAAAACCGCATTGATGATTAATGATGAAATTATTGATGCGATTCTCACCGAGCTGGTGCGTCGCTTCCCTGCCAGTGATAAACGCGATACTGCGGAAAAACTGGCTGGCTATATCAAGTCGACTGTTGCGGTTTTGCTGAAGCAGTTATTGAGTAAAGCGCCGAACGATGTGGTCAGAGAGTCGATTGCATTCTCTGAGCGCAGTCTGTTTAAAGATCCTGAAGGAAATTTCCGCATTGGTGAGTCACTGGATGCCAATCTGGTGACAAATTTAAAACATCATTATGCGGAGCTTAAAGCCGGTCAGAGTATCGATAAACAAGCGTTCAGCAACTTATACAAGCAATTTGGTGAAGCGACAGTCCGACATTTTATGGTCGACTTTAATAAAACCCTGGATCTTGGCATGATCAAACGCAAGGCAGCAGATATTGGCGCATCTGCAGTGATCAAGGCCATCAATATGGCAGCAGATAAAATTATTCTGAATTTGAATAAAGATGAGCTGCGCGCCATGGCCGAATATCATGACACTTTGTTCTATACAGAATAGTTTTGGATAGCATGGTTTCAAGATTTTCTACAAATCTTGAGGAATTAGCCTGACTTCGGTCAGGCTTTTTTATGATCAGTGAAATAGCTTGTTACAGATAAGCGGCTCTATAAGACAGACTGCCGTAAAAATAGCCAATCCATCGCTATTTTTGTATAAGCGGCTAGGTCTCTTATTCATCCGAATGTTATCTTTAATCTGGCACTTTAAGCCCCACGATTGAAAAAATTTATCAATCTTTTTCATGGCATGATTCAAATGACATCGCCAGCAACTCATCAAAAAAACTGGAAATCGTAGCAAGATGTTGAAATCGGATTTTTATAAAAAGTTTAAGCAGCTTTCAATCGCACTTACCGCATTTGGTCTCAGCAGTTTGAGTCTGGCCAACGATTTCCAATATCACCCTTCTTATGCCGCTTTTAAGCAGAACGCCATGCAGAGCTATGAGCTGAGTGCCCAGCAAGTAGATTCCGCCATGAGCGGGACGCGTAATTTGCCTAATATTATCAATATCATGAATCGCCCAGGTGAAAGTAAGCCTTGGTATTCGTATAAAACTAACTTCTTAGCTGAATCTACCATTCAGCGCGGCGTACGTTTTAAACAGCAATATGCAGAAACGCTTAACCGTGCTGAACAGCAGTTTGGTGTACCACAGGCGATCATTCTGGGCATTTTAGGTGTAGAAACCGGTTTTGGTAGCAACAAGGGCTCTTTTGTCACTCGTGATGCCCTAGCAACCTTAGGGTTTGGCTATGAACGTCGTGCCCAGTATTTTCAGGATGAACTGGCTGCTTTAATTGCCTGGTCATATAGAGATGGTGTTGCCACCTCTTCTGTGGTGGGTTCGTATGCCGGCGCTGTTGGCTATCCGCAGTTTATGCCGAGCAACATTCCCAAATTCGGCGTGGACTACGATGGCAATGGTCATATTGACCTGCGTAACTCAGCGGTAGATGCGATTGGCTCGATTGCCAACTATCTGGCACAGCATGGCTGGCAGCGTAATCAGCCGATTGCCTTTCCGGCACGTTATACCGGTTCAAATCCCGATGCTGTGATTGCCAAGGATCTGACTCAACCTATGCCTTATGGTGTGTTAAAAACGCAAGGCATTAGCCCAATGAATCCAATCGTAAAAATTGACGATCTGGATCTAGTCAATGTAATTCAATTACAAGAAAATTATGGCTCGATTTACTACATCACTTATCCAAATTTTCAAGTGATTACCACCTATAATCGCAGCCGTATGTATGCCACTGCTTTGTGGTTATTAGGTACCGAAATTACCAGCCGTTAACACTAAAAATTAATACAAATTATGAAAGTCAACATTTTTATGGGTTAATTTGTGCGTATTTTAAGCATTTTTAATATTATGTTACAATATTGATTATTTTTTGATCAATCATTGTTTATTTTGCGTTCTTTTTTTAACTATTTTAATTAAACACTAGACAGGGTATTGCCGGCATGAATATTATCCATTTCGTTAAATGTAGTTGCATAAGTTAAATATCAGGCATGTTTACATGGTTTTTCAGCCATTTATGAATAACCAATAGATATGCTGTTAGGAGTTGATTCGATGCATTCTTCAATTTTGAAGTCTTTTATGGCCATTGCCACGATCGTCACGCTGACGCAATCGCAGGCAGATATGGTTCCGTCATCTTCATTCACCAATGAAAATGACAATTCGCGTCTTGCCACGCGAGTACTCAATAAAGAAGCTCAAAGCTTCAATTCAAATTTCACAAATTTGAACAGCCTTTCAATCACTGAGCGTTCTGGCGATAAAGTTCGCCGTGAAACCATTGCAGCGAAAATTGAACTTCCTGCAGAAGAGCCTTCAGTGATTGAAAAACTGAATACAGTGGCTTCTAATACTGTACGTAAATTCAGTCAGACAGGTACAGCGTCTTGGTATGGTCGTCAATTCCACGGCCGTAAAACTGCAAGCGGTGAAACCTTTGACATGAACGCAATGACAGCTGCCCATCGTAGCCTGCCATTGAACTGCTATATTCGCGTAACTAACCGCAATAACGGCAAGAGCGTCGTGGTTAAAGTAAATGACCGCGGTCCTTTCCATGGTAACCGTGTTGTTGATTTATCTTACGGTGCTGCGAAACAGTTGGGTATTACCAGTGCAGGTACTGCAAAAGTCAGTATTGAACGTGTCGCTGGTCCAAATTCTTAAGATTTGACCTGCAACACATTTAACAAAAGCCACAGCAATGTGGCTTTTTTATTGTGCTCATTTTCTAGAAGAATATAAACGCTCCTGCTCCGCCCTATCTTAAAGTTCTTTCAAGAAAATTTTGGTAGGCTCATCCTGCCTGATAAAATTCGCTCGCTTGCATGATTAACTTTTGACCATATCCGGATTCTGCTTTATATTTCCAGATAAGCAAAACATGTTCATGGAATGGAGCGAAGAATGAAAACAATATCTGAATGGTTTGATGAATATAGTGACAGCCATCAAAATAAAACCAATAAGCTGATTCACTGGGTCTGTGTACCGACTATCTATTTTTCGATTATTGGCATTCTGGCGCATTTCAGCGCTTTGCTGACTACCCTGCTACTGGTTTTGGCTTTTATCTTCTATGCACGCCTAGATCTTGTTTTGGCAGTAGCGATGGCTACGTTGACTTTGGTCATGGCCTGGCTCATCTGGATTCTGCCAGTCGGTACCGGTTTCTTTATTGCCCTGTTTGTCTTGGCCTGGATTGGCCAATTTTATGGGCACAAAGTGGAAGGTAAAAAGCCTTCATTCTTCAAAGACCTCCAATTCCTCCTCATTGGCCCAATTTGGTGCATGGATGCCTATTTAGGTAAAATCCTACCGAACTGGAAATCACGCCATAACAGCGCAATTATGAGCATTTAAACGCTATATTCGATTTACCCAATCGGAAGAACCTTATTGATAGGTTCTTCCTTGATGTTTTAACCAGCCAGCGACATGTTTTCGTGCAGGGTCATGATGCGTCCAGTGAATCACCCCACCCTTGTCACTGTATTCATATTCTCCATAAAACTCAACCTGATCCTGTTTTTGAATGTTCTGAATACGCGGCGCCAGATCGATATTATGCGCAATCAGTACAGTTTGACCATTTGGTAATTCGAGAATAAACTTTTGATGACGCGATCCTTCATGATCATCTGGCAAAACGGCAATCACCTGCCCGCTGAACGCACCTGTAGATCACTCTGACGCTGTTGAAACGCCCGTGCAATTCGGTCCAGATCATCAGTCGTTTGAGAGGGTACTAAATTAGGCTCTGAATCAAGCGTTTCAGTTGTAGTATCAGATGCGGATGGAATAAGTGGTTGGGATTGTTGTAGATCCAGGCCCAGATAAGCAGCAATCAACAGTGCAATGACTGCACCGATGCCCAGTTTGGTTTTATTTGGCATTTTTATAACTTTTTTATTAAATGATGAATACATGATCTGAGCTCTATCACCAAACCCAAATCCTATTCTTGAATTGCTGATGAAGAATAAATCAACATAAAAAAGCCCCATCAATCAGATAGGGCTTTTTCTAATTCCTAAGGAATTATTTTGCAGCAGCTTGAGCAGCAGCAACTTCTTCAGCGAAGCTCATTTCTGCTTTTTTCTCAATGCCTTCACCAACTTCGAAACGAACGAAGTTTGCAACTGTAGTACCAGTTGCTTTAAGAACGTCTGCAACTTTCTTATCGTTGTCGATTACGTACATTTGACGCTCAAGCACAACTTCATTCAAGTATTTCTCAACAGAACCTACAACCATCTTCTCAACGATATTTGCTGGCTTGCCAGATTCAAGTGCTTTCGCTTCAGCAATTTCTTTCTCTTTCGCGATAAGCTCAGCAGAAACGCCTTCAGCATTTACAGCAACTGGGTTGAACGCAGCAACGTGCATTGCCAAGCCTTTACCTGTAGCTTCATCACCAGTGTAAGAAACAACAACACCGATTTTAAGACCGTGTTTGTAAACTGCAAGGTTTTCGCCTTCAACAATTTTCGCACGACGTACTTGGATGTTTTCACCGATCTTTTGAACAAGAGCGATACGCGCTTCTTCAACAGTTGCACCATCTTCTAGTTTCAATTCAGCGATTTGAGCAGGATCAGTTACGTTTGCAGCAAGTGCAGCAGCAGCAACTTTCGCAGAGAAACCAGCAAAGTTTTCGTCTTTTGCAACGAAGTCAGTTTGACAGTTAACTTCTAGAAGAAGTGCTTTGTTGCCGTCTTGAGCAATTGTGATTGCGCCGTCAGCAGCAATGTTACCTGCTTTTTTAGCAGCTTTAGCTTGACCAGATTTACGTAGGTTGTCGATCGCTAGTTCAACGTCGCCGCCCGCTTCTGTCAAAGCTTTTTTACATTCCATCATTGCAAGACCAGTACGATCGCGCAATTCTTTAACCATGCTTGCTGTAACTGCAGTCATGTTTATCTCCTAAATTCGGTAGAAAATGAATTCTTTTTAGAACAGAAACGGCCCAGAGGAGTTCTCATGGGCCGCCTGCATACATAACGCTTACTTTGCCACCATCACATGTCGCAAAAATGACAAGCTAGCGTCAAACGCATTAAGCCTCAGAAGCTGGAGCTTCTTCTGCTTTAGCTTGTGCATTTGCTTGTGATTGAGCATATTCTTTACCAGCAAGAATCGCATCAGCCATAGCAGAAGCATAAAGTGTTACTGCACGGATCGCATCATCGTTACCCGGGATAACGTAGTCTACGTTGTCTGGGTTAGAGTTTGTATCAACGATACCAATTACAGGAATACCAAGGTTCTTCGCTTCTTTGATTGCAATCGCTTCGTGATCAACGTCGATTACGAATAATGCGTCAGGTAAACCACCCATGTTTTTAACGCCGCCTAAGCCACGCTCAAGTTTTTCCATCTCACGAGTACGCTCTAGAGCTTCACGTTTAGTCAGCTTAGCGAAAGTACCGTCTTGAGATTGAGTTTGAAGGTCTTTTAAACGGTTGATAGATTGGCGAAGTGTTTTCCAGTTCGTCAACATACCACCTAACCAGCGGTGATCTACATATGGTTGACCAGCGCGTTGAGCTTGTTCACGGATGATTGCAGAAGCTGCACGTTTAGTACCAACGAACAAAACTTTGTTCTTTTTGCTAGCCAAGTTGTTAGCAAAGTTCAAAGCATCATTTAACGCAGGAACAGTGTGCTCAAGGTTGATGATGTGAATTTTGTTACGCGCACCAAAGATGTAATCACGCATCTTTGGATTCCAGAAACGAGTTTGGTGACCAAAGTGCGCGCCAGCTTGAAGAAGGTCGCGCATGCTTACGTTGTAATCTGCCATTTTCTTTACCTTAAAGTTTGGGTTAGGCCTCCATATACCCGCATTCTCCACCCTAAAGGGCACCCAGAGTAATGTGTCGATATATGTGCGGATTTTTTTGCCTCATCGCACAAAGCCCGTGAAATTTATTCACGAAAAAGCATTTGATAAAATGGGCGGCTATTTATACCATAGTCACACACAAATTTCCAAAAGTTTTTAGAGATCATGAACAACACTTACCAAGCTCCACGTCGACTCATCAAAACCTCTGACGAAATTGAAAAAATGCGTGTGGCAGGGCGACTGGCGGCAGAAGTTTTGGATATGATCAAACCGCATATTGTTCCGGGTGTCACCACTCTGGAACTTGATACGATTTGTCATGACTATATTGTCAATCAACAACAGGCGATTCCTGCATGCTTAGGCTATGGCGCTGCACCGGGTCGACCTGCCTTCCAACATACCATTTGTACTTCTGTGAACCATGTGGTGTGTCACGGCATTCCATCAGACAGTAAAAAATTGAAAAAAGGCGACATCCTGAACATTGATGTGACCGTGATTAAAGATGGCTATCATGGTGACACCAACATGATGTACATCGTGGGTGGTGAAACCACTATTCTTGCCAACCGTCTATGTAAGGTAGCGCAAGAAGCCATGTACCGGGGTATTGAAACTGTAAAACCGGGTTCAACCATTGGCGATATTGGTCATGCCATTCAGCAGTATGTTGAATCCGAGCGTTTTGGCGTGGTACGTGAATATTGTGGTCACGGTATTGGTACAACTTTCCATGACGAACCGCAAGTGCTGCATTATGGTCAGCCAGATACCGGCATGGTACTTGAAGAAGGCATGACCTTTACCATTGAGCCAATGGTCAATGGTGGTGACTGGAAAACCAAATTACTCGGTGATAAATGGACAGTGGTCACCAAAGACCATTCATTGTCAGCACAATATGAACATACGATTCTGGTGACCAAAACCGGCGCGGAAATTTTAACAGCACGCCCGGACGAAGATTTGTCACGCTTTAGTGCGTAACCACAACATCAACAACACAAAATGGTCACTTTAAAGTGGCCATTTTTATTTTATATTTCATGCATTCGTATGCATGACCGAGATGTAAAAAGTCTCCCCTTGCCTGCTTCCAGCGCATCGAAATTCAAGATAAAGTTCGGCCAATACACCATTTTTTCCTTAAAGTTTTCCAAATTCTTTTGCCCTATCTGCACCATTTTAGGCTAAGATAATGTGCTTTTTATTTTTTAATCCCTATAAGAAGGAATACTGCCGTGGACGTACGTCTCTCTGATCGTGTGAATGCCATCAAACCGTCCCCTACGCTTGCTGTGACCAACAAAGCTGCTGAATTAAAAGCTGCAGGTCACAACGTGATTGGTTTGGGCGCAGGTGAACCAGATTTTGATACCCCTCAACACATCAAAGATGCAGCAATTGCAGCGATTAACAACGGTTTCACCAAATACACCGCTGTTGACGGTACGCCAGGTCTTAAAAAAGCCATTATTGCTAAATTCAAACGCGACAATAACCTAGACTATGCAGCAAACCAGATTCTGGTTTCTTGTGGTGGTAAGCAATCATTCTTTAACTTGGCCCTTGCTTTATTAAACAAAGGTGATGAAGTCATCATCCCTGCACCATTCTGGGTAAGCTACCCGGACATGGTGATCATCGCTGAAGGTGTTCCTGTTATTGTGAAATGTGGTGAAGAACAACGTTTCAAAATCACCCCTGAACAATTAGAAGCTGCAATCACTGACAAAACACGTCTAGTAGTATTGAACAGCCCGTCTAACCCTACAGGTATGATCTATACCAAAGCTGAGCTTGAAGCGCTGGCTGACGTACTTCGTAAATACCCAGAAGTGTATATCGCATCTGATGACATGTACGAACCAATCCGTTGGGATGACGAGTTCTACAACATCGCAACAGTTGCACCAGACCTTTATGACCGCACGATTGTGTTAAACGGTGTGTCTAAAGCTTACGCAATGACTGGCTGGCGTATCGGCTACGCAGCGGGCCCTGCTAAACTGATTGGTGCAATGAAAAAGATCCAATCTCAGTCAACTTCTAACCCAACTTCTATTTCGCAAGTTGCTGCTGAAGCTGCATTGAATGGTCCTCAAGACGTTCTTGAGCCAATGATTGAAGCATTCAAACGTCGCCATGACTTGGTTGTGAAAGGCTTGAATGATATTCACGGTATTTCTTGCCTGCCTGCTGATGGTGCATTCTATGCATATGCCAACATCAAACCGTTGATTCGTGCCAAAGGTCTTAAGTCTTGCACAGAATTCTCTGCATGGTTACTGGAAGAAACTGGTGTTGCAGTGGTTCCTGGTGATGCATTCGGTCTTGGCGGTTTCATGCGTATCTCTTACGCTACTGCTGACGAAGTACTGGTAGATGCCCTTGCTCGTATCAAGAAAGCTGCTGATTCTATCGAAGGCGTTGATGCTGCGATTGCTTCAATCGA
The DNA here is from genome assembly GCF_049896445.1 of Acinetobacter sp. TWP2-2-3. Classification (GTDB taxonomy): domain Bacteria; phylum Pseudomonadota; class Gammaproteobacteria; order Pseudomonadales; family Moraxellaceae; genus Acinetobacter. The sequence continues at coordinate 400,278 of NZ_JAFCUI010000002.1, read as the reverse complement.
AGCTGAAAAAGCTGCAAAATAATCTAGCTTCCTAGATAAAAAAACCCGCGAATTTCGCGGGTTTTTTTATGTTCTTCAACATGTATTAAACAGTGAGTCGTATTCGCTTATAGCTCAAGTATTTAATGAGCAAACAAACAAAACATAGACTTGCTGCAATCGTGTACGCAATACTCAACATCCACCAAAAACCATGAATCCCCAATGCATTGCTTTGCCAATTGAACAGTGTCATTGGATGATACGTCACATACCAACCACCACCTAAGCCCACGACCAGCACGGTACTGATAAAAATAAACATCGGTCTGACAATTTCTCGCCAGCAACGTAGCATTGCCAAACTAATCACCAGTAGCGCATCAAAGATATGCATCCAACACATTAACAGGATCAATGCCAAGGCTAATGTAATCACCTGCGCATTATTGCTAAATAACCCTACAATCCAACTATCTAAGCCCCAAATAGTCAACACGACAACGATAGCTATTAGCATCACAGCCATCAGTGCCCGCTTACTGAGTTGCCATGCGGCATCAATCTGCTCCGCACCAATTTGAGTCGACACCAAAATACCGAAGGCAGATGCCATCGACATCGGCAACATAAACATCAAGCCCAATAAACCAAGCATCACCTGATGTGCATTCACTACAATGTCACCCAAAGGTAAGATCAGCAAAGCAATCGCGCTGATGGCAAATACATCCACAAAAGTCACCACCGCATTGGGCAATCCAATTTTTAAAATTTTCAACAAAGTCTGCCAGTGAAAGAAAACACCAGACCACTGGATCTTTAACTTCTGCTCAAGGAAGAAAAAATAGTAAACAAACAACAGTACCCACTGCACAATCAAATGCGCCATGAATGCACCCTCAACCCCATAGCTTCTAACATAACCCTCAATGCCATAAATCAAGACATAAGCCAAAGCCACTTTGAGCAGTAAATAGATCATATTGGCGTAGAATACGCGCTTAGCCTGCCCACAGGCTTGGGTTAAAATATATAAAATACGCAACAATAAATGCGCTGGAATCGTCCAAGCCAACAGCCACAGACATGGCACAATCAATGTCTGTAAGGCCGTATCTGCCTTTAAAAAATGAAGTAAGGGAGTCGCATGATTAAACAAGTACATCGCAACAGCGGAAATCACCAGTACAATCAAAATACTTTGCTTCACAATACGCTGTATATCCGCATAATCCTGACGCCCATTGGCTTCTGCCAGTTCTTGCATCATGCCCTGTAACACCCCAATACCCGTCACAAAGCACAAAGAATAAACAGACAAACAGACTGTCAATGCAGCCACATGCTGAGGTGAAAAATGTGATAGAAAAATCACGTCGAACAAACTACTGAGCATAATAATGGCATTACTGAGAAAAATAGGCACCTAAAGATGCAGAAACTTTTTCATTACCCTATCACTCGATTTTTAATTCTTTTATAAGATTCGTTTTTTGGCAGATTATTTAGATCTGAGATATTTCATTAGAAATGTATACCAGTATCCTGCCATAACTCATTCTATTTCTTATTTTTTATAAAAATGACTTTACTCAGGTGCAGGCAATGTACTTCTTACAAAATAATCCGCCATTCCTATACCAGATTGCTATTATCGATGTCACAATTTTGAATTAAATCTCAACAACTCAAGAATAATGACAGGAAAATTACAATGAACCCAAAAGAAATGAGCGGTTTAGCATTACTGGAAGCGATGCGTGATGAAAAAATCCCGGCCCCAAGTATTAGCGAAACCATGTCGATGCAACCAGCAGTGATTAAAAGCGGACATGTAGAATTTAAGGTAAAAGCTGATCATCGACATTTAAATCCGCTTGGCGGCGTCCATGGTGGTTTTGCTGCAACCGTTTTGGATACCGTGACAGGCTGCGCGATTCATACTTTACTTGAAGCAGGTGTCGGTTATGGCACCATTGATCTGAATGTAAAGATGTGCCGCCCCATACCTCAGAATCAGCCACTGAAAGCCGTAGGAAAATCAATTAATCTCAGTAGAAATTTAGGTATTTCTGAAGGTCAGATTCTGGATGAAGAAGGTCGCCTGTATGCTCATGCCACTGCGACCTGTATGATTATTCGGACTGAATGAATATTGGTAGCCTGTACAATTCATCAGACACTTCATTTAAATAATATTACTTTTCGCCTGCCCTGCTTTAACAAATGACAAGCGTGGTCGAGTTAAGCCTTGAAACTCAAAATAATGCTTGGAAACATTGGCTAATTCCACATCTTGTGTTTGTGTTGTTGAGGCTTGCCACGCTTTAGACTGATTGGTTCCCGTCAAAAGATTGCCAGAAATGGCATAGATATAAAGGTCTTTGCCTTGCTCTTTCAGATAGTCTGCATTCAGGAAAACTTCAAAGTTAAATTGACTTTCAGTTTCTACCAACCATTTTTCTGCAAACCATAATTGCAGCAAATCACCTAAATAAAGTGATTTTTGCGCCAAAGGCCATAGCGTGATATGAGCGTCTTTAACCGGGATATAATACTGTGCAGGATCAGCAATAATCTGAAGATAGTTTTCTTGATAATAAGCCAGTTGAGAGAAAATTTGAGGGATGCTAAGCGTATTCATTCGCTGTCTCCGGTTTAGCCATTTTTGTGCTGGCAAGTAGGTTTAAATCCACACTGTTTGACCATTTGGTCAAACGACTTTATGGTTTTAATCTAGCAAGTGAAATTTATTCTGACAAGTATTTTTCGTGAAATTTATGCAATTGCCTAAATTAAAAACAGACAGGCTGTATTTATAATAAATATGATAATTTTTGCTTGACCCCTGTCAAAATCTCTCTATAATCGCTTTCAGATTCTCCAATAGCTCAGTCGGTAGAGCGACGGACTGTTAATCCGCAGGTCCCTGGTTCGAGCCCAGGTTGGAGAGCCAAATTCAAGAAAGCCCACTCATCATGAAGTGGGCTTTTTTATTACTTAAAATTTGACGGCTTGTTATTTTCAACTATTTAAAATGAATAATTATTTTCAATCCCTCATAAAACTCGATATATAAATACCCCTCTTTTAAAATTTCGAGATATAAAAAATCCCCCATAGATGGAGGATTTTTAAGCTGTCACCGAGATTAAGCCGCTTGAGCCGGAACACCGCTATGAAAACGGAAAGTTTCATCAGGCGTGAGAATTAGCTGTTTTTCAACTTCACGAATATGCAGGATTCGCTCCTGAATATCCTCTTTCGGATTTTTCAGTTTCGCTGTGGTAGCCACATCCATCGCCAAAGCCAGATAGTCTTCAAAATGGCGAGATTCGGACTTGAGCAGGTAGCGGTAGTAACGTGCCAATTCATCATCAACACGCGAAGCAAGCGCGTAAAAACGCTCACAGGAACGCGCTTCTACAAAGGCACCAATCACCAAGACATCAATCAAGGCTTCAGGTTCAAAAGTCCGGATTTCCTTACGCAAACCACCGGCATAACGCCCTGCACTCAAGTTTTGCCAAGCCTGACCGCGCTTGTTCATCAATTCAAGCACTTGCTCATAATGCAGCATTTCTTCACGCACCAGCTGTGCAAGCTTCACCTGTAGATCAACAAAATAGCTATAGCGAAACATCAGGTTCATGGCCGTGCTGGCTGCTTTTTTTTCACAGTTGGCATGATCTTGCATCAAGATTTCAAGATTTTCGACCGCCATATCCAGCCATGCTTGCGGTGTTTCACAACCGAGGAAAGCAATCACCGGCTGCATCAGTTCATCATAATTAATATTCGACATAATTACTCTAATCTTAACGCGCTGACTTAATCACGGCTTTCATTTGCTGAACCGCTTGTGCCAGACCAACAAATACCGCATCCGCAATTAAAGAATGACCGATATTGAGCTCATGAATCTGTGGAATCGCAGCAATCGGCGTCACGTTATCCAAATTTAAGCCATGGCCCGCATTTACCACCAAACCTTTAGATGCAGCATATTCAGCACCTTTCACAATGCGTTCCAGTTCCGCTTGTTGCGCTTCTGGAGTTTCTGCATCGGCATAGGCGCCTGTGTGAATCTCAATCGTCGGTGCACCACAAGCAACTGCTGCATCAATTTGTGCAAAATCGGCATCAATAAATAAAGATACATCACAACCAATGGCTTCCAGCTCTTGAGTCGCGGCTTTTACAGCATCAAAATTACCCACGACATCCAGACCACCTTCAGTGGTCACTTCCTGACGTTTTTCAGGAACAAAACAAACATGCTGTGGCTTGATTTCCTTGGCAAAGGCGATCATTTCATCTGTTACCGCCAACTCAAGGTTCATACGGGTTTTTAACGCAGGACGCATACGACGCACATCGTCATCCTGAATGTGACGACGGTCTTCACGCAAGTGCAAGGTAATGCCTTCTGCCCCTGCCTGTTCGCAGATCAATGCAGCATTGACTGGGTCTGGGTACGTCGTACCACGTGCTTGTCTTAATGTTGCGACATGGTCAATATTGACACCAAGTAATGCAGCCATAATCTTTTCCTAACTACGATTGAGATTGAGAGTTTTGAATCCAGAGTTGTCGACTTTTTAATGGTCGATCACCAAGCAAGGCCGTGATCGCCTGTCGATACAGTTTCGTCAGTAATTGTAACTGTTCCGGATTAAAATCCCCACCATTTTCATACGTCAACATGCTTAAAATCTGTTGACCGGATAGGGTGGAGCGTAAGGCTTTGGCCGATGGCATAAAGCCGGCATTGAGCTGAAAATAATAGTGCTGTTGTGGATCAATCTGCGCCTGATTGGCATCTACCGAAAAATCCAGACCATAACCGAGTTCTTCCAGCAAAACATGCTCAAACTGGCGCAAGATCTGTTTTAAATATAAATTTGGATTAGATTGTACGGATAATTGCTGTAATGCAGTTAAGGTCTCAGCATATTTGGCAAAAGTTTGCGGCATTTCGACTTCTAAAGGACATAACCGCAACAGGATTTCATTCAGATAAAAACCCGAAAAAAAGGCATCGCCAAAAAAGAAAATCGGCTGATTGACAATTTCCAGTTTAGTAAAATTTTTGAGTTCGGATTTACCTGAAGCTTGCAAACGAATGGGCTGATATTGCGGTGGTGGCATTTGCCTGAGAATGCCGTCTACCCTGCCATATTCTTGGGTAAATAAATGCACAATATGACTGCGTTCACGGTACTTACGATGATGAATCAGATAGCCATGCAGTACTTCGTTACGCATAAGCGGGTACTTTAATCCTTATCTTTTTTTGATTTTTTATCATCTTCTTCGTCATCCCCATCCGGGATCACTGCGCCCACAACAGCCGCAGTACCTTTCACTGCGACTTTTGTGGTTTTATAAGCCACCTTGATAGGAACCGTGACCACTTTATGAATACAGCCTTGCAGAAATAAAACACATGCAACCACTGCCAACACTTTCATCATCACAGATTCCTCGAAGGGTCTTATCAAGCTTATCGCTTAGATATCACTATAACCTAAGCTTTTTAATGCACGTTCATCATCAGACCAGCCACCTTTGACTTTCACCCAAAGGGTTAACATGATTTTCTGTTCGAACATTTTTTCCATGTCGAGACGCGCATCCATACCGATTTTCTTCAGTTTGACACCTTTCTCGCCAATCACAATGGCTTTTTGGCTCGGACGATCGACAAAAATCGTGGCATCAATATAGGTACAGGCAGCTTTCATACGACCAGTTTTTTCATTCAAGACCGGCTCTTCAGTTTTGAATGATTCGATCTGAACGGTCAAATCGTATGGAAGCTCTTCCCCCAGCTGACGCATGATCTTTTCACGGATAATTTCAGACGCCAGGAAACGCTCTGAACGATCGGTCAGTTGATCCAGTGAGTATAGTGGTGGCTGGAACGGAAGATACTTGGCAATCGTGTCACGTAAATGTTCAAGATTGGCACCACGAAGCGCAGATACCGGTACGATTTCCGCAAAGTTCATCAGCTTTTCGCGTTCATGAATCAGCGGCAAAGCTTCGTTCTTGTTTTCAAAAGTATCGAGCTTGTTGATCACCAGAATCACTGGCATTTCAGCATTTTTCAGCTTTTCCAGAACCAGGTCATCATTTGGCGTCCACTTTTGTGCATCCACTACGAATAAAACCAGGTTCACATCGCGTAAAGCCGAATGTGCCGCACGGTTCATCATTTTATTGATGGCACGGACTTCTTTTTTATGCATCCCCGGTGTATCGACAAATACCGCCTGAGATTTTTCACGTGAATCAATCCCCACGATTTTATGACGTGTAGTTTGTGGTTTACGTGAGGTAATCGAAAGTTTTTGACCCAGAATATGGTTCATTAAGGTAGATTTACCCACATTCGGGCGACCTACAATGGCAACAAAACCACTACGATAATCTGATGGGATCTCGGTGCCTTGTGCACTAAAAAATTGACTAATAAGGTCGTGACTGTCGCTTTGCGACTCGTGATCAGCATCAATGTGATCGGAATGAGTAGTCATTAAGACTTATGCTCCAAAAGTTTCAAAATATCCGCCGCAACGGCTTGTTCAGCAAAACGCCGGCTCGCGCCTTCGCCTTGCATAGTCGGTAATCCCGCAATCTGGCATTCCACTTTAAAATGCTGATTGGGTGCATCACCTTGAATATCTACAACCTCGTAAACTGGGAGAGGTTTCTTACGTGCTTGTAAATACTCTTGTAAGCGAGATTTAGGATCTTTAAGCTGATCTGTCGGCTCAATATGATCTAAATAGGGCTCGTACCATTTTAACACAATCGGTTCTAGCACAGTGAGATCACCGCAGTCGACATAGATTGCGCCAATAATGGCTTCTACTGTATCTGCCAGTATAGACTCACGATGATGACCACCAGATTTCAATTCACCGGTACTGAGAATTAAATTCTGGCTCAGTTTTAAATCATTGGCGATTTTTCCTAATGCTTCCTGACGAACCAGGGTTGCACGCATACGCGTCAACCGGCCTTCATTTTCGCTTGGATAGGCATTAAAAAGATAATTCGCAATGATCATCCCTAAAAGAGAATCGCCCAGAAATTCCAGGCGCTCGTAGTTGTGTTTATGACTGACTGAACGATGAGTCAATGCCAGTTTCAGCAAATCAGCCTGTTTAAACTGATAGCCGATCCGTTTGGCAAGACGTTCATCATTTAGCTTTGACTGTGCTTTGATCAAACTCTTTCTCAAACTTCATCACTAAATCGATATTCATTATGAAATTTTTACGAATTTCATAATTCTTGTGCACCTGTAAACCATCGGTATTGGTAACTTTGGCAATTTCGTCAAACTTTAGATCACGAATATTATTCATGTCTAAACGCTGACTCATCTGTTGACGGAATGTTTCTGGCGTTATATTGGCTGGAGCGCTTTTTAACAGCGCCTCAATCTCACCATCTACCATACGATCATCGAAGTATGGCCCCCACACTGCAATCGCCACTTTTGCAAGAAATGCAAAGCCCACGATTGCAATTAAAACCCCAATATAAGAAGCACCTTGTTGATGTCTCATTTTTATTTTCCTGATTGAAACAATTAATCGATTGTTCCGTTTCGACCAAACGATGGCAATTTAAAGCCAGGTTCTTTATGCATCCAGATATAGAAGGCACGACCTGTTAAGTTTTCTTCCGGAACAAGCCCCCAGAAACGACTGTCAGCACTCTGATCGCGATTATCCCCCATCGCAAAGTAATGACCTTCTGGCACTGTTACTTCCCAATATAAACCATTTTCACCTGAATATTTACCATTTTCCAGATAGTTAATATAAGGTGCCTGACGAGCAACATTCACCCCTTCCAGCTCACGCATGGTAAAAGTATGCTCGCCCAGGGTTTCTTTATGATAAATAGCTGTCGGTGTATCTAAACGGTCTTTTTCGCGGCTAAATTCTACTGGAACTTTCGCTACTTTTTCACCATTAATGCTCAACTGGCCATGATCATAAACAATATGATCGCCTGGCAAGCCGACAATACGCTTGATATAACTGATAGTCGGTTGCGGTGGATAACGAAATACCGCTACATCACCACGTTCTGGACTGCCGGTATCAATAATTTTGGTATTGACCATAGGCAGTTTGATGCCATAGTCAAATTTATTCACCAGAATAAAATCGCCGGTTTCCAGCGTCGGCACCATCGAATCGGATGGAATATTAAAAGGTTCATATAAAAACGAACGCAGTACCAGCACGATGGCCAGTACCGGCCAAAAGTCATAAGCCCAGGTGATAATGAAATTCTCATGGCCTTTGCCTCGAGTTTGTCTTTGTTTCAAAACAAACTTGTCTAGCAACCACACTGCGACAAAAAACAGGGTCGCAGGCACAAGAATCAAATTAAAATCAAAATCCATGGGCTTATATCCTTATTATTTTAGCGTTCGACTTTTAATACAGCTAAGAACGCTTCTTGCGGGATTTCTACGCTACCCACCTGTTTCATGCGTTTCTTACCTTCTTTCTGTTTAGACAGAAGTTTTTTCTTACGTGACACGTCACCACCATAACATTTCGCCAATACGTTTTTACGCATCGCTTTTACGGTCGAACGTGCAATGATTTGCGCACCAATTGCCGCCTGAATCGCGACATCAAACATTTGACGTGGAATCAGGTCTTTCATTTTTTCAACCAGTGCAATACCACGATGACGTGCATCATTACGGTGACAGATCATCGCCAAGGCATCGACTTTTTCCCCATTGATCAAGACATCTACTTTGACTAAAGATGAGCTTTCAAAACGGACAAAGTTATAGTCCAGTGATGCAAAACCACGTGAACAAGACTTCAATTTATCAAAGAAGTCCATGACCACTTCGGCCATTGGAATTTCGAAAGTAATGGAAACCTGATTCGCCATAAACTTCATGTCTTTTTGCACACCACGGCGCTCAACACATAACGTCATGACGTTACCCAAGTATTCTTGCGGTACCAGAATATGACACTCAGCAATCGGTTCACGTAAATCTTCAACCGTTGAACCATCCGGCATTTTGGATGGACTGTCGATATAAATCGTCTGACCATTCTTCATCACCGCTTCATAAATTACGGTTGGCGCAGAAGAAATCAGGTCAAGATCATACTCGCGTTCCAGACGCTCCTGTACGATTTCCATGTGCAGCATGCCCAAGAAACCACAGCGGAAACCAAAACCGAGCGCATCTGAACTTTCAGGTTCAAAGAACAAAGCCGAGTCATTGATTTGCAGCTTGTGCAATGCTTCACGGAAAGGTTCAAAATCGCTGGCATCAATCGGGAATAGACCAGCATAAACCTGTGGTTTCACCTTTTTAAAGCCCGGCAATGTTGCCACTTCAGGTGTGGTTGCCAAGGTAATCGTATCACCGACTGGCGCACCGAAAATATCTTTGATACCGGCAATGACAAAACCAACTTCACCCGCTTCCAGCATACCGGTTTCAGTATGTTTCGGGTTAAAGATACCTACAGAAGTAATAATATGCGTTTGACCAGTTGATTTGATCAACATCTTGTCGCCTTTACGCACTCGACCCTGCTTGACCCGAACCAGAGAAACTACACCAAGGTAGTTATCAAACCATGAATCCACAATCAGCGCTTGTAATGGCGCTTCGCGATCACCCTCAGGTGCAGGAATTACATTGACCAGTGTTTCAAGCACACCTTCAATACCTAAACCTGTTTTTGCAGAACAGGTCGGCGCTTCTGTGGCTTCAATCCCGATAATGTCTTCAATTTCCTGAATGACACGTTCAGGTTCAGCTTGCGGCAAGTCGATCTTGTTCAGTACCGGAAGTACTTCCAGACCTTGTTCAATTGCGGTATAGCAGTTAGCAACAGACTGTGCTTCTACGCCCTGCGCAGCATCTACAACCAGCAAGGCACCTTCACAGGCAGCAAGGGAGCGTGAGACTTCATACGAGAAGTCGACGTGTCCCGGTGTATCAATAAAGTTCAACTGATACTCTTGACCGTTGGGATGCGTATAGTACAAGGTTACCGAAGTGGCTTTAATGGTAATCCCACGTTCGCGCTCAAGCTCCATTGAGTCAAGGACTTGAGCCTGCATTTCACGATCTTGCAAGCCGCCACAAGTTTGAATAAAGCGATCCGCTAGGGTCGATTTACCGTGGTCAATGTGCGCAATAATCGAGAAGTTACGAATGTTTTTAATATCAACAGATTTTTTAGCTTGCGCCATGGGTTACCTTGAGAAAAAACACGCTATGTAATTTAAAAATATTACATAACAAAAGCCGAATAGAAATTGCGAAGGATTATAGCAGAATGGTGATCTAGAAAAAGAATTATATTTTTTCCTTTATTCCCTAGGTCGCGTACACCTCAGTCAGATGAAATCTGGATCACCATGATTAGAAAATAGCTCCCCAGCTCCACTTCTTCCTCAATATTATCAAAGTGTACTGATCAAACTGGAAAATGTTGCCTCATTAATCCAGATGTAAAGTTGAAAAGTCAAAAGGATTTACATGCTCTGAAAGTGGCTGATAAGCCTGAGTAAAAGTTGGTGACATACGTTTTGGACGCCCCGTGGCCATTTCGATACAAGCCCATTGCGTACTGCCGTTAAACAACAGGGTCTGATCCTGTGGTCGATAAAATGCGTATTGTCTAAAGGAATACAGGGCATTGATATCATTCAGCCAAGTGCGCAGAATAATCTCGTCTCCTTCAAAAGCTGCCTTGCGATATTGCACCTGATGTTCAACTGCGACCATGGCATGTTTCAGCTCTACATATTGCTTGAGTCCCAAGCCCAGTTTTTCAATATGAGCTGATGCGACATCCTGCATCCATTGCACATAGACCACATTGTTCACATGACCCAAACCATCAATATGTTTGGCTTGTACCTTTAAAGAAAGATCAAAAATACCACTCACTTTGCTGTTATCCTTTCCATGATTTTAAGGCTATAGAGTCTACCGAATTTATCGCTGGGGTAAATTGCAAAAAATAAAAAACCGCTTATACAAGCGGTCTTTCACAAAAATCTAGCAATTTTATGAGATACGCATCCCGACCACCGCAAGCTGCCCCTGACGAATCAAAGTCACGCGCGCGATGCTACCCTTTTTCAGTTCAGACACCTCCTGCACAAACTGATTTGAATTCAGTACTGTCTGGTTATTAATTTGAGTGATCACATCATTCGGCATGATTCGTGCCTGTGCTGCAATACCACCCGGACGTACATCCTGAATCACCACACCGCCTTTGATTTCCAGACTCGCCAACTCTGCTGGACTTAAGTCACGAATTGAAACCCCGATCACTGGTCCTTTGTTTGGTTGAGCCTGTGTGCCTGCTTTTGCCGGAGTATCATCTGGTGCCGCACTTAAAGTCGCTGCAATACTACGACGTTTATCATCACGCAAGATTTCAAGTTGTACCTGCTGCTGAGGTGCAGTACGGTTCAGATAGTTCAACAGTTCACTGGTACGTGAAATTGGGGTACCGTTGTATTTCAAGATGACATCACTGGCACGCAGACCTGCACGTGCAGCCGGAGAGTTTGGTGCAACCTGAGTTACCAGAGAACCTTCTGGTTTAGGTAAGTTATAAGATTCGGCCAGGTTACGGTCGATATCCTGTAAACTTACGCCCAGATAAGAGCGGGTCACTTTACCATTCTTCTTCAGTTGATCTGCAACTTCCATTGCCACATCAATCGGAATCGAAAAGGATAAGCCCATATACCCACCGGTTCCACTAAAGATCCGTGAGTTGACACCGACTACTTCACCACGCTGGTTAAACAGAGGGCCACCTGAGTTACCCGGGTTCAATGCTACATCTGTCTGGATGAAAGGTACTGCAGTTTCACCCATCATATTACGCATTTTGGCACTGACAATTCCGGCAGAAGCTGAATAATCAAAACCAAATGGCGAACCAATTGCGAGTACAGGCTCACCAACACGTAAGCGTCCTACATCCCCTGTCCGTAATTCTGGAAAATTCGAGCCATTAACTTTAAGCAAAGCTACGTCAGTTCGTGCATCACTCCCAACAACAGTGGCATCAATTTCCCGACGGTCATTCAGGGTAATGGTGACTTTGGAAGCATCTTCAACCACATGATGATTGGTCAGCAGATAGCCATCCTTGCTGATAAAGAATGCACTGCCATAACCGGTTTTTTCCTGTGGCATACGCTGCTGCGGAATAATCACCTGATTGCCAAAAAAGCGGCGCAGAATTTCCGGCACTTGTTGTTGTAAGAGCTCTTCTTCGCTCATTTTTTTAACGACATTGACACTGACCACTGCAGGACTGACCTGCTCGACCAGATTTGAAAAATCAACCGGCGTTACAGCCTGCAACTGTGCAGCACTCATGGTGAGAGTGGCTGCAAATAATCCTTTTTTTAAGTCTAGAATTTTCATATAAATTATTCACTCAAATTATTGATAAATTTATGTAAATAGGTTTTATCACAAACACTGTAAAGTTTAAGTAATAATATGTTTCAATACTTTATTCTGGGCAATATCTCATTATTAAAGCATTAAGTTAAGGCTTTGATTAATTTTTTTCATCAATAAATGAGCACTTCAACGCTTGCCTTTTGTACAAAAAAGCGCTGTTATTACCAAACTTTTTTAAAATTAGCTGATGGACATGTCTAATTTATCCCTTACCCATCAATTTGACGTCATTATTGTGGGCAGTGGCGGTGCTGGTTTAAGTTTAGCCTTATCGCTCCCAAATCATTTTAATATTGCAGTCTTAGCGAAATCCACCCTGACAGATGCCAGTACCTTTTATGCTCAAGGCGGCGTGGCCGCAGTATTGGATGAAATGGACTCAATTGAACAGCATATTGATGACACGATGATTGCAGGCGCACAGCTATGTGAAATGGATGCGGTTAAACAGACGGTAGAAGGTGGCAAACCTTCAGTTGATTTCCTGCTGAAACACGGCGTGCAATTTACTCTGGATGAACAGGAACAGTTACATCTCACCCGTGAAGGTGGTCATTCACAGCGCCGAATTATTCATGCGGCCGATGCGACTGGTCGTGCCATTTCCACCACCTTGGTACAACGGGCCCAAGAAAAACAGAATATTAAAATCTTTGAAAATTATATTGCGATTGACCTGATCTGTTCACAAAAGCTCGGTTTAGACGGCGATAATCGTGCGCTGGGTTTATATGCCCTGGATGAAACAACTGAAAAAGTGCATACCTTCTTGGCTCCATTTACCGCCCTTGCCTGTGGCGGTGCTATGAAAGCTTATCTTTACACCTCAAATCCCGACATTGCCACGGGTGATGGTATTGCCATGGCTTATCGTGCCGGCTGCCGGGTCGCCAACATGGAATTTAACCAGTTTCACCCGACCTGCCTTTATCATCCACAAGCACGTTCTTTCCTAATTACTGAAGCAATGCGTGGCGAAGGCGCTTATCTGCGCCTGCCTGATGGTGAACGCTTTATGCTGCGTTTTGACGAACGCGCCGAACTCGCACCGCGTGATATTGTGGCACGTGCTATCGACTATGAAATCAAGCGTCTCGGTATACGTCATGTCTGGCTGGACATTACCCATAAAGATGAAAGCTTTGTCAAAGAGCATTTCCCTACCCTGTATGCCCGTCTGCTTGAACTAGGGATCGATATTACCAAAGACATGATTCCAGTCGTTCCGGCAGCCCATTATACTTGCGGTGGTGTTGTGGTCGATGAACATAGCCAGACAGATATTGCCGGACTCTATGCAATTGGGGAAACCTCTTATACTGGCCTGCATGGTGCTAACCGTATGGCCAGTAACTCACTTTTAGAATGTTTTGTCTATGGAATGAGTGCAGCCAAGCACATTCAGGAAAATTTCAAGGCCGATCAGCCAGCTCCTGCAGTTCCAGCTTGGGATGATTCTCAGGTGACCAACCCGGATGAGGATGTGGTGATTCTGCAAAACTGGGATGAACTGCGTCAAACCATGTGGAACTATGTCGGAATCGTACGCACGACCAAACGCCTGGAACGTGCGCTACATCGTATTGAAATGCTGAAAAAAGAAATTACCGAGTATTATCAGGATTACCAGGTCAGCAAAAATCTGATTGAGTTACGTAATCTGGTGCTGGTGTCCGAGATGATTGTACGCTGTGCCATGCACCGCAAAGAATCTCGCGGTCTGCATTTCACCCTGGATTATCCAGAGCTGCTACCAGAACTACGCAAAACAGTCCTCGTCCCACCAAATTTTGAAGTGGAAACACCTTTGGTGAATTGTTAAAAGTAGATGGAGATAACATCCTTGGATGATATCTCCTTTTCTTTTTAGATTTTTATTTGCTCAAAGTCAGCTTAGGCTATTTATAGCCAGTCTTCTAATTTCAAATATTTAACGTTGTGGTGGAATTGAATATGTTCCGGTCACATGCGCCACAGGTTCTTCATGATCTATCGAATAAATCCAGACTTCTCCCACGATCAGTGCCTTGCCGACCTTGATCAGCTTACATTCTCCCCATATATCCGTTCCACCAGAAGGTTTACGTAAAAAATTGATATTCAAGTTAGTGGTCACGGCCAAACCGACCAATCCAATTTCACCCAGAATGGCGACATAAAGAGCAAAATCCGCCAAGGTCATCATGGTTGGGCCAGAAACTGTGCCGCCTGGGCGCAATTCTTCTGATCTCACCTGATAAACCAGAGTGGCTCCACGCGGAGAAACGGCTTCAATCCGGCACTTCTCCAGACTTTGCGGAAATTCTTTTTGTAAAAATTGTTCTATCTCAGTTTTGGTCGTTTTCATATGATTAAAAAATCTTCTATATCAGTCTTAATATAGAAGATTCTTCACAGATAAACCTAGAGAAAAATTAAATAAAAAGTATTTTAATTCCAAGCTTATTTTAAATAACTTAAGGCCTGCTCAAATACCTGCTCAGGCGTTTGAGTTGCATCCAGACGTTTGATCCGTTCAGGATGACGTTGCCACAAGCTTTCATATCCTGCTCTCACTTTCTCAAAGAAAGTGACTTTTTCCTGTTCAAAGCGATCCAGCGCACCACGTTCACGTGCTCGGTTCATCCCCAGTTCAATAGGTGCTTCTAACCAGAACGTGATGTCCGGCATGCGTGCGACAAAGTGGTCATTCAGTAACTGCAACTTGGTTTCGCTCAGACCCCGACCTGCACATTGATAGGCAAAGCTGGCATCGCTAAAACGGTCACATAAGACAATTTTCCCAGCTTCTAATGCGGGCAGAATCACTTGTGCCAGATGCTGGGCACGCGCCGCATACATCAATAACAGCTCGGTATCATGCGCCATGGCTTCTTCATGGTTCACAGCCAGCAACAGCGAGCGAATCTGCTCAGCCATCGGGGTTCCACCGGGTTCACGAGTCAAAATAACATCTTTGCCCTGGGCGATAAAGTCTTCATAGATCGAACGAATGAGCGTGGTTTTACCTACACCTTCTGTGCCTTCAAAGCTAATAAACATACTCATTCCTTATTTTTCGAGCGTAAAATCGTCAGATATTCCTGTACGGCTTTATTGTGGTCATTCAGATTGCTCGTGAACTTATGTCCACCATTACCGGTAGCGACAAAATACAGGTTGTCAGAATTATCCGGATGCATGGCTGCTTCAATGGCTTTCTTGCTTGGCAACGCAATTGGCGTTGGCGGCAAACCTGAAATAGTATAGGTGTTATACGGCGTCGGTGTGCGTAAATCTTTACGGGTAATATTGCCATTATAATTATCGCCCATTCCGTAAATCACTGTTGGATCGGTCTGTAAACGCATGCCAATTTTTAAACGGCGTACAAATACCCCAGAAACCTGTTCCAATTCACGATCTACACTGGTCTCTTTTTCAATAATCGATGCCATAATCAGCGCGTCATATTTATTCTGATATGGCAGATCAGTTGCACGTTTCGCCCACGCCTCATCCAGTGCTTTCATCTGTCGCTGATAAAGATTGGTCAGAATTTTACGGTCAGTTTCACCTTTGGCAAAGAAATAAGTATCCGGTGCAAACAGCCCTTCAGGATGTGAAAACGGAATATTCAGTTCTTTGAGTAATTGCTCAGTAGGCAGATGCAGCACTTCTTTGGTGACCAGATCATTTTTCTTCAGGGCATCAATCAGTTGCTTAAAAGTCGTTCCTTCAATCACCAGAATCCGGCTCATCTGGGCATTGTCTGCATCGGAAATCATCTCCAAGACCTGACGGATGCTCATGCCCTGGCGCACTTCATACACGCCCGCTTTCATGCTGTCATGAATCATGATGCGCTGATACAGCTTGAGAATGATCGGAAAACTCACCTGATTTTCTTTGGCCAGACGATCAATAAAACCGGAATAGGTTTGACCAGATTCAATCGCGAGCAGCTGTTTTTTTCCTTCGACAGGATACTCCTTCCACAAACTGCTTTTCAGGATCAACGCCAAGATCAAAGCAATCCCCATCAGGACCAAGGCAATTCCTTTGAAAGATGAGGAGAATCTCGCTTTATTTTTCTTTTTGGCTTTAGGTTTGGAAGCTGACATATTAAGACATCTGGTTCAATCGAAGACGGTTAAAAATTTCAATACAAGCATCGCCATCCAAGGTTCGCTGCTCAAATTGCGTGACAATTTTCATCGGGCTGAGTGCATTGCAGAAAAACAGGCTTTGAATATGGTTGATTTCATCCATATCGATACAGCGTTGCTGACAGCTAATTCCCTGATCTTGCATACGTTGTAGAATTTCTGCACGCATGACACCGAAGACGCCATTATAACGAAGTTCCGGCGTAATCCATGTATTGTTTATACGAATGAAACAATTACTGCTTACCCCTTCGACAACACCGCCCTGTACATCTGTCACCAGGGCCTCAGGCCAGCCGCTTTGATCTGCTTCCTGTTTCAGCAAAACCTGCTCTAGACGGTTTAAGGTTTTTAGCCCTACCAGACTCGGCATCGTCAGTCCTAATGCCTGCTGTAAAATGCCACTTTGAATCTGCTCAAACTTAAAATCCTGTACGGTTTGAGGATAATAAAATAGCCAGAGATCTGCAGGATGATCCGGCAAGCTATAACCGCGCTGACCAATTCCACGACTCAGCACGATTTTCAATGTGCCATTCAGTTCATGTTCTGATGCACGTAAAATCTGTAAGCTTTCTGCAATCAGATCAAGATTGGCATTCAGGCTTAATTTCTGATTGCTAATGTGCAAACGTGCCAGATGACGATCATATAATTCAATCCGGTTATGCCGAATCCGGGCCGTGGTAAAACAGCCATCACCATAATGAAAGCCACGATCCAGCACATCTATCTGGCTGACCTGTTGGGCATTTTTTAAATACAGCATATTTTGCAGCCTCTAAAATGAAAAATTGAGCAGTCAGATTCAGGCTTCACCTATATATCTTTTTTACTCACATCCAATTCTTTTTTAATTATTTTTTATGCAAAAAATCTCAAGCTATTCTTGCCTCATCTAACAAAAGCTAAAAAACTTGAGGCAAAAAATGAACACGCGTAAATTAAAAATTGGGGTACTGGCAGCGCTACTTTCAGCAAGCGCCTTAAGCGTTTCAGCAAAAGATTTCCTGAACGTGTCTTATGACCCGACTCGCGAATTGTACGACAACTTTAATAAAGAATTCAGTGCTTACTGGAAAAAAACCACTGGCCAGGAAGTCAATTATAAACAGTCGCATGGCGGTTCAGGCAAACAGGCACGTGCGGTGATTGATGGTCTGGATGCAGATGTCGTGACACTGGCACTGGCGGCAGATATTGATGAAATTGCAGAGCGCGGTTTGCTGCCGAAAGACTGGCAGAAGAAATTGCCGCAAAACTCGACGCCTTATACTTCGACGATTGTGTTTTTGGTACGTAAAGGCAATCCAAAAGGAATCAAAGACTGGGGAGATCTGGTTAAACCGGGCGTAGACATTATTACCCCGAACCCAAAAACTTCAGGTGGTGCACGCTGGAATTATCTGGCTGCCTGGGCGTGGGCCAAACACCAGAAAGGTGGCAATGATGCCAAAGCACAAGACTTTGTCCGTCAAATCTACAAACAAACCAAAGTACTGGATTCGGGTGCACGTGGTGCTACCACGACTTTCGCTGAACGCGGGATTGGGGATGTATTACTGGCTTGGGAAAATGAAGCACATTTGGCCGTCCGCGAACAGCCGGGAAAATTTGAAATCATTACTCCTTCTCTGTCTATTCTGGCTGAACCACCCGTGGCAATCTTAGAAAAAAATGCCAAGAAAGATGGTAATGAACATCTGGCCAAAGCCTATTTAAATTACCTCTATTCACCTGCTGGACAGACTGTGGCGGCGAAAAACTTTTACCGTCCACGTAATGCGAATGTATTAAAGCAATACAGTACCGTATTCAAGTCCTTAAAACTGGTCACCATTGATAAAGAATTTGGTGGCTGGACCAAGGTTCAGAAACAGCATTTTGACAATGGCGGTGTGTTTGATCAGATTGTCAAAGCCAATCACGCAAAATAATACTTTAAATGCAGTTCATTATGGCCTTGATTCATAAGGCCATTCTTATTTCAAACACTTAAGAGCTTATTTATCTCTTTTTTTCATATAAAATTCATTTTTAATTATTTTTTATGCATAAAGAATAAGTTTATTCTGCGCTTATGTTACAGAACATATCAGAGATTCAGTCCAGATGAGCATTTCAAACACATTAAAACTTGGGGTTTTAGCAGCTGTTATCTCGGCAACCTCTTTCGGTGCAACAGCACGTGATTTTCTCAATGTATCCTACGATCCGACCCGTGAACTGTATGAAGATGTAAATAAGAATTTTGGCAAATACTGGGAAAGCCGTACCGGACAAAAAATCAATTTCAAGCAATCACATGGCGGTTCAGGCAAACAGGCACGTTCAGTGATTGATGGTCTGGATGCGGATGTGGTCACGCTGGCACTGGCAGCCGATATTGATGTGCTGGCAGAAAAAGCAAAACTATTACCTGCGGACTGGCAGAAGAAATTGCCGCAAAACTCGACGCCTTATACTTCAACCATCGTTTTTCTGGTACGTAAAGGCAATCCTAAAGCAATTAAAGATTGGGGTGATCTGGTCAAACCGGGTGTAGCAATCATTACCCCAAATCCAAAAACCTCAGGTGGGGCTCGCTGGAATTATCTGGCGGCTTGGGCTTGGGCCAAACATCAGGCGGGCGGTAATGATAAGACTGCGCAAGAATTTGTCCGTAAAATTTATAAAAATACCAAAGTGCTGGATTCTGGGGCACGTGGCTCAACCACGACTTTTGCTGAACGCGGCATCGGGGATGTTTTACTCGCTTGGGAAAACGAAGCACATTTGGCCCTTCGCGAACAGCCGGGAAAATTTGAAATTATTACTCCTTCTCTGTCTATTCTCGCTGAGCCACCGGTGGCGATTGTAGAAAAAAATGCCAAGAAAAAAGGCAACCAGCACTTGGCTCAAGGCTATTTGAACTTCCTGTATTCACCATTGGGTCAAGACCTGGCAGGCAAACATTATTATCGTCCACGTAGTGAAGCCGCTTTAAAAAAATATAAGCATGTGTTCAAACCACTAAAACTGGTGACGATTGATCAGGAATTTGGCGGCTGGAACAAGGTACAAAAAGCCCACTTTGAAAATGGTGGTGTATTTGACCAGATCGTTAAAGCCAACAGCGCGAAATAATTTTCCAAGCTGATTGATATAGGAGCATCGACATGATTCATACGCTTATCGTTCCTGGTGTAGGTGGCAGTGAATACAACCACTGGCAAACCTGCTTACAGCACCGGCTGATGCGATGCTCCCGTGTGCAGCAAAAGGACTGGAATCATCCGGTACTGGATATCTGGGTAGCAGAATTTGTCAAAACTCTGCAAGCCATTCCAGCAGAGGTTCAGATTGTCGCACACAGCTTTGGCTGTCTGACCAGTATTGCGGCCCTTGCCCAACATCCCGAACTCAATGCAAAAGTAAAAAATCTGCTATTGGTGGCACCAGCTAATCCGGCACGATTTGGGGAAAATGGTTTTTCGCGCGACAGTCAGACTGATTACAGCACCTATTTTCAACAGCTCAAGCTTCAGGTGCCCACCACGTTATTGATCAGTGAAAATGATCCCTGGTTAAGTTTTGAAGATGCCCACATACTGGCCCAAACCTGGAAAATCAAACCAATTAATCTGGGTGCAGTCGGTCATGTCAATGTCGCTTCTGGTTTTGGCCCTTTTCCTGAAATTGAACACTATTTGATTTCAGAAAACACTATGCCCCATATCAGCAAAGTTGATGAGAGCAAGTGTTATTTTAAATTTGCATTTTAGTCGCTGCAAATTATGCTTGTGCCCAAATTTTTTTTTTATTTTAGCTGATTGACTTCAATCAGCTTTCTCTCTTCTGAGGAGTAATCATGTCGCAGCGATCCCGAGTGCTGCCAGGATTTGGTCTTTCTCTAGGCTTTACCCTAGCGTATTTGTCATTAATCGTTTTAATCCCGCTGTCAGCTGTTTTTATTAAATCACTGGGCATTGGCTGGGATGGCTTATGGGAAATCCTGAGCTCTGAACGTATCTTGAAATCATTGCAGTTAAGTTTCACCGCGGCCATTGTCGCTGCACTGGTCAATGTAGTGTTTGGCCTGTTACTGGCGTGGTGTCTGGTACGTTACAGCTTTCCGGGCAAACGTATTGTCGATGCCCTGGTAGATTTGCCTTTTGCCTTACCCACTGCGGTTGCGGGTATTGCCCTGACCTCTTTATATGCACCGACCGGCTGGATTGGTCAATATTTAGAACCGATTGGCATTCAAGTCGCTTATACCCCGATTGGTATTACACTGGCATTGATCTTTATTGGTCTGCCTTTTGTAGTGCGTACGGTTCAGCCAGTCCTTAGCGATCTGGAAACCGAACTGGAAGAAGCTGCATCTGCATTGGGTGCCAACCGTTTTCAGATTGTGACCAAAGTGATTTTCCCAATTCTGCTGCCTGCGCTGATCACTGGCTTCGCTTTAGCCTTTGCTCGTGGTGTCGGTGAATATGGTTCAGTGATCTTTATTGCTGGTAACCAGCCTTTTGAAACGGAAATTGCACCCTTAATGATTATTTCTCGCCTAGAAGAATATGACTATGCCGGTGCAACCACGATTGCTGTCGTCATGCTACTGATTTCCTTCGTGATGCTATTCCTGATTAACTTATTACAGGCATGGGCTAGCCGTCGTACCGGGAGAACTGCGCGATGAGTTTAAATACCAACAGCAATGCGCTGGCTGAAAAGTTGCAATCCCGTGATGCAACCCGTGAGCCAACTTGGGTACGCTATACACTGCTCACTATTGCCTTAATCTTCTTTTTAAGCTGCTTGATTCTGCCCTTGATTCTGGTTTTTGTTGAAGCGTTTAAACAAGGGGTTGGCGTTTATACACAGGCACTGGTGCATCCAGATACCTTGTCGGCAGTGAAACTTACCTTGCTGACAGCTGCAATCGCGGTACCGCTCAACGTCGTATTTGGTGTTGCGGCAGCCTGGTCTGTGGCGAAGTTTAACTTTCCAGGTAAATCATTCCTGACGACCATTATTGATCTCCCCTTCTCGGTTTCACCTGTGATCGCGGGTATGATGCTGGTGCTGATTTTCGGTACCCAAGGCTGGATGGGTTCTTGGCTGATGGATCACGATATCAAGATCCTTTATGCAGTGCCTGCGATTGTCCTAGCGACTATCTTTATTACGGTACCTTTTGTTGCGCGTGAGCTAATTCCGTTAATGGAAGCACAAGGAACCGAAGAAGAAGAAGCTGCGATTGTACTCGGTGCATCTGGCTGGCAGACTTTCTGGAAAGTGACCCTGCCCAATATCAAATGGGGTCTGATCTATGGCGTGATTCTGTGTAATGCGCGGGCCATGGGTGAATTTGGTGCGGTGTCGGTGGTTTCCGGCCATATCCGTGGTGAAACCAATACCTTGCCGCTACACGTCGAAATTCTTTATAACGAATATACCTTTAGTGCTGCGTTTGCCGTGTCTTCGCTTCTGGCTCTCCTCGCAATTGTGACCCTGATTTTAAAAACATGGGTGGAACTGCGCCAGGAAAAACAAGACAAACGTAATGAAGATTCAACAGTTTCTTAAGGAATGCCCACATGAGTATTCAAGTACAAAATATTGAAAAACACTTTGGTGCATTCCACGCACTAAAAAACATTTCGCTGGATTTCCCAGATGGTCAACTGGTCGCACTTCTTGGCCCATCCGGCTGTGGTAAAACCACTTTGCTACGGATTATTGCCGGTCTGGAATCTGCGGATGGCGGTCAGGTGATTTTAGAAGGTCAGGATGCCACCAATGTACATGTGCGTGAGCGTGAAGTTGGCTTTGTATTCCAGCACTATGCCCTATTCCGCCATATGACGGTATTTGACAATATTGCCTTTGGTTTGCGTGTTCGTCCGCGTAAAACCCGTCCATCGGAAGCAGAAATCAAGAAACGTGTGACTCGTTTGCTCGACTTGGTTCAGCTTGGTTTCCTGGCTGACCGATATCCAGCTCAACTTTCTGGTGGTCAGCGCCAGCGTATTGCCTTGGCACGTGCTTTGGCAGTTGAACCGCGCGTATTGTTACTGGATGAACCTTTCGGTGCACTGGATGCCAAAGTCCGTAAGGAGCTGCGTCGCTGGTTACGCACCCTGCATGACGAATTGCATATTACTTCTATTTTCGTAACACACGATCAGGAAGAAGCGCTTGAAGTTGCAGATCAAATCGTGGTGATGAACAAGGGCAATGTTGAACAAATTGGTTCACCACGTGAAGTCTATGAAACACCGAAAACCCCATTTGTATTCGACTTCTTAGGTCAGGCGAATCGTTTTGAAGGTCAAAACAATGCAGGCATCATCCAGCTCGGTGAAGACCGTATTCAATTCGAGGGTGCAAAAAATGCCGCTCAAGGTGAAGTGATTTTATTCGCACGTCCAGATGAACTACGCATCCAT
Source organism: Acinetobacter sp. TWP2-2-3 (assembly GCF_049896445.1). Lineage (GTDB taxonomy): Bacteria > Pseudomonadota > Gammaproteobacteria > Pseudomonadales > Moraxellaceae > Acinetobacter. The sequence continues at coordinate 377,188 of NZ_JAFCUI010000002.1, read as the reverse complement.
GCACAGCCACACGACAATGCCATTCAGGCGACCTTCATTCGTGAATTATGGATCGCGGGTAAAGTAGTTGCTGAGCTAAATGACCGTCAAGGCAATCTGATTGAAATTTTACTGACGCCTGATGAAGCGAGAGCGCATCAATTCCGCCCAAATCAAACTGTTTGGTTAAGTGCGGTGAATTTGCATTTATTTGAAAACCAGGTCGCTTAAGATCAAAAGATGGGGCTTTAAAATGCCCCATCCTCTTCTAGGGTAAGAGAATTATGAATTTCCAACAATTAAGAATTATACGAGAAACGGTTAGACAAAACTTTAATTTAACTGAAGCTTCCGCTGCGCTTTATACTTCACAGTCTGGGGTAAGTAAGCACATTAAAGATCTGGAAGATGAACTGGGAGTACAGCTATTTATCCGTAAAGGTAAACGCCTACTGGGCTTAACCGAACCAGGTCAGGCACTTTTAGGCATTGTGGAACGCATGCTGGTCGATGCCGACAATATCAAACGTCTGGCCGATGATTTCAATAAAGTCGATGAAGGCACATTGACGATTGCCACGACGCATACCCAGGCGCGTTATGTGTTGCCACCAATTGTCAGCCAATTCAAAAAAGAATTCCCTAAAGTTCATTTGATTCTGCAACAGGCCAGCCCGGTTGAAATCACGGAAATGCTGCTGCAAGGACAAGCCGATATCGGTATTGCGACCGAAGCACTCACCACTGAAGATAATCTGGCCAGCGTGCCTTACTATAACTGGCAACACAGTATTATTACCCCGCAGAATCATCCACTGGCAAGTAAGGAACACGTGCTCATCGAAGATCTGGCGCACTACCCGATTATTACCTATCACGGTGGTCTTACCGGTCGCTCCAAGATTGATACCGCCTTTGAAGAAGCTGGTTTTGATGTGGATATTGTGATGTCCGCACTTGATGCCGATGTCATCAAGACCTATGTAGAAATGAATATGGGTGTCGGCATTGTCAACGATGTGGCCTATGACCCGGAGCGTGATTACCGCTTAAAGCAGATTAAAACCGATATTTTCGGCATAAATACCACTTGGATTGCAGTGCGTAAAGGTCATTTACTGCGAGGTTATGGCTACGAGTTTATTTCACTCTGTTCCCCAGACGCAGATATTAAGGCACTGAAAAAAGTGGCTTATCCAGACGAATAAAGTGCACTATTTTAAGTTTTTAATCAAAGAGGCTACATGGCCTCTTTTTTATTTTTTGAGTGGATAAAGAATATAAATATCAAGCATAATCACGTGCATAATAAATTGAATTATACCAAGATGATCAATAATAAATTTGCTCTTTTCTCCATGGGCTTGTTTTTCTCCGGGTCAGGTTATGCAGCAGCGTTTGAACAATCTAACCAAAGCATCCAATCGTTTTTTGAAAAAAATCATTATGCTGAAGTTTCATTGGCCTGGGTTCGCCCTGATATCAGTGGTCAGGTACAACATACCGAAGAGCTGCAACAATTAGGCATCACCGATTTTTCTACAGGAAATCTTACCCATAACCAATGGGTTTCCAATGCCGCATTAAAATTCCAGTTGAATCCTCAAGTGTCGTGGGGACTGATTTACGATCAGCCTTATTCTATAGATATCGCTTATCATTATGATCCTGTTTTTGCAGGTGCAGCGCTTCCAATTGAGGCTGCTACTATTCAGTTTGAGAGCCATAATTTGACCTCATTAATTGGCTTTCAACCAAACGATAACTGGAATTTTTATACAGGGCTAAGTTATCAAAGCTTAGAGGGAAATTTATATTTATCCGGGCAGACATTTTATATATTCAATGGTTATCGAGCCACATTTGAACGAGATCCCGCTTGGGGCTGGCTTGCAGGAATCAGTTATCAGATTCCTGAATATTTTTTTAGAACCGCACTGACCTATCGTTCTGCAATTACTCATCACAATAAAACCACTGAATCCATTATTGTAGGTACAAATCCAGCACCTTATACAGAAATTCAAACTCCACAGTCTGTGAACTTGGATTTTCAGACAGCTTTAACTGATCAAAATGCGCTCTATGGCACGCTGCGTTGGTCAAACTGGCAAAATTTCGTGATCCAGCCGCCTAAATTTGGCGCTGTAATTGACTATGCGGCCTTACAGTTCCCTGAAGTAAAATCTTTTAGAATGATTGATTATCGTAAGGATCAATGGTCTGGAAAAATCGGACTTGCTCATCAATGGCCAACTTTTGGCATAAATTCGATCGAACTTTTATGGGATTCTGGTACAGGAAATCCGGCTTCAACCCTGAATCCGAGTGATGGCTATTGGGGCATTGGACTAGGTCATCTTTATAAAATTCAAGAAACCTGGGATATTGCTACAGGACTATATTATTTAAAGTTTCAACAACCTGAAATTTCCTCATCCGAATCTATTACGCCACAGATTGCAGGCTTATCCGCAGTTTCTGATAACAGTGTCTGGATCCTAGGCTTGAAACTGGGTTATCACTTTTAAAATTGTTCTAAAAATATAAAAAACGGGCCGAAGCCCGTTTTTTATAAGACTAAAACTTAGAAGCGGAAGCTTACACCCAGTTTCGCTACTGGTAGCCACTTATATTCGTTGTCATTACGAATATCGTCTTCTTCCAGCTGAACTTGTTGGTTAAAGTCAGCAATGACTCCAGGATTTGTAGGAGTAGCAACTCCACTTGAAGTTAAGTTAACTGTTGGATTTCCATTGTAGTAAGCACCAATTTCACCAAACACACCCCAACGATTAGTAATTGCTGGAGAGAAACCAATACCTAGGTATGGTGCAATATTATTTTTATAAGATAGGTCACCACTAATACGTGCATCTCCATTTGCTCGGAATTCAACATCATTTACGGAGAAGGTTTCACCAGAACGAACTCGACGATCGATATCATATTGATTATCTACATAAGCTACACCAGCTGCCATATAGAACCAGTTTGCCCAAGGACGAATTTCAGCATTCAAGTAAGTCAGGTTATTGTCCATATCCAAGTCATAATCAGAACCATTGATTGATAAATCATCAGACCAGGAAATGTCTCCACCGTTATAACCTAGAGTGACACCTACATATGGGTTAGCACTCCAGGAAATTGCACCACCATAACCGGTAGTACCGACTTCAGCACGAACAGAAGCTGGTTTAAAGAAAGAGAATTCAGCAACGCCTTCATCTGTTACGATTGTTTCATCAGCAGCCATGACAGATCCAGCTGTGGCAGCTAGAACGGATACTGCTAAAAGTTGATATAAAGCTTTCATTATTTCTCTCCTCAAAAGAACTTATTTTGATCATTAGTTATTCGTGATAGGCTCAATATAAAGGACTTAAAAAATATTTTTTATTCGCATTTTGCTCATCTTTTGTTATTTTTTGATACAAATTAATTTTTCTTGTTGAGAACCAAGTGTTTTCTAACACTTCTCCTACATTTCAACATAATGAAAAAGTATACTTATCACTTTAATAATTTCACGCTTTCTACACTTTTGGTTATTTTTCATCTATTTTTAGTGCTTTCAACTATTTTTCCTGCAATATAGTGTAAAATCTAGAAAATTTTTTTCTGGAAGGAAGATCATGTCGCAGCTTTCAACAATCATTGAACAAGCGTTTGAAGACCGTGCGAATTTTACAGCTGCAGATTGCTCTGCTGAAATTCGTCAAGCAGTAGAGGAAGTAATTGCTGGTCTAGACAATGGTACTTTACGTGTTGCTGAAAAAATCGATGGTGAATGGGTTGTTCATCAATGGATTAAAAAAGCGGTATTGTTATCATTTAAATTAAACGACAACAAACCAATGGAAGCTTGTGATCTTCGTTTCTATGACAAAGTAGAGACTAAATTCTCAGGTTGGACTGAAGAACAATTCAAGGCTGCTGGCGTACGTGTTGTACCGCCTGCTGTTGCACGTAAAGGTTCTTTCCAGGCTAAAGGCGTGATCTTGATGCCTTCTTATGTCAACATTGGTGCTTATGTAGATGAAGGCACGATGGTTGATACCTGGGCAACTGTAGGTTCATGTGCACAAATCGGTAAAAATGTTCACTTGTCAGGTGGTGTAGGTATTGGTGGTGTGCTTGAACCGCTTCAAGCGAATCCAACCATTATTGAAGATAACTGCTTTATCGGTGCACGTTCTGAAATCGTTGAAGGCGTAATCGTTGAAGAAGGTTCTGTGATTTCAATGGGCGTATTCATTGGTCAATCAACCAAGATTTATGACCGTGCCACTGGCGAAATCCATTATGGTCGCGTACCAGCAGGTTCTGTCGTTGTTGCAGGTAGCCTTCCATCTAAATGTGGTACTTACAGCTTATATGCTGCCATTATCGTAAAAAAAGTTGATGCACAAACTCGTTCTAAAACAAGTCTGAACGATCTATTACGCGAAGACTAAGATGTCTTAACTTAGAGGACACATTCGTGTTCCTTGGAGCTTCAATCGCTCCTCGTCTCTACGATTAGTAATAATCGTAGGGATTTTTATTTTTATACCCGGTTATTTATTTTTCATTGGTTAGTTTTGTTATGAATACGCTTCGATCTTCCGCAATTCCTGTCTCTGATCCGTCTGCGGGTTTACGCATTACGGAGATTTTCTATTCATTGCAAGGTGAAGCCAATGCCGCAGGACTGCCAACAGTATTTATCCGTTTAACCGGTTGCCCATTGCGTTGTAGCTATTGTGATACCACCTATTCCTTTGAAGGTGGTGAGCGTCAGTCTCTAGACGATATTATCCAGACTACGCTTGATTTTAAAACGCCTTACGTCTGTGTGACCGGTGGTGAACCTCTGGCACAGCCCAATGCCCTGCCCCTGATGCAGCGACTGGCAGATTTAGGATGTCAGGTTTCACTTGAAACCAGTGGGGCTCTAGATGTGTCCAAAGTGGATTCACGTGTTTCCAAAGTCCTCGATTTAAAAACACCAACTTCAGGTGAAGTTGCACGGAATTTGCTTTCTAATCTCGATCATTTAACTGCACATGATCAAATCAAGTTTGTGATATGCAATCGTGAAGATTATGAATGGTCAAAGCAGCAGTTAGAACTGTACCAACTTCAAGACAAAGTGAGTACAGTTTGGTTTTCGCCTGCATTTGCGGTCGAAAAAGGTGCAGTTCAGTTACCACCACTGGCACGTGATTTGGCTCAGTGGATTTTAGAAGACCATCTCCCTGTTCGTTTCCAGTTACAGCTACACAAGTTGTTATGGAATGATGAAACTGGTCGTTAATTTTTTGTAAAGTATTTTTTTGGAGAATCAGCTTATGCGCCCTCGTGCCATTGTCCTGTTATCTGGCGGATTAGACTCAACAACATGTCTGGCTTGGGCACAGGCACGCTATGAATGTATCGCACTCAGTTTTCGATATGGTCAGCGTTCAACGACCGAGCTGGATGCAGCAAAAGCTTTAACGCAACGTGCGGGTGTGGAACATAGAGTGATCAATATTGATCTGGGTAATCTGGGTGGCTCAGCCCTTACCGATCATAGTATTGAGGTGCCCGACCATGAACAGGCTGGCATTCCGATTACCTATGTTCCGGCACGTAATACTATCTTCTTGTCTTACGCCTTAGCAGCAGCTGAAGTGTTCGAAGCTGAAGCGATTGTGATCGGAATTAATGCGGTTGATTACTCCGGTTATCCGGATTGCCGTCCGGAATTTATTGACGCATTTGCCAACATGGCACGCCTTGCGACTAAGGTTGGCGTAGAGGGTCAGGCGCTCAAATTTGAAACACCTTTGTTACATTTATCCAAAGCAAATATCATTCGCTTAGGTATTGAACATGGCGTAGACTACAGTCAAACGGTGTCATGCTATCAAGCAGATGACCAAGGACGTGCCTGTGGCAAATGCGACAGTTGTCGTTTACGTAAACAGGGTTTTGCGGACGCAGGTGTTGAAGACCCGACACGTTATATACCGTAATAACAAGGTAGAGTTTATGAAGAATTTAAAATCAAGCATCGTGCTTTCAGCAATTGTTTCAGCTGCTGCTATGTTCGCAACTACAGCTCAAGCGGCTGATGACAAATTACAACAAGCTTATAAAAGCACCAATGTAAAATCTGCATTGATCAATGTTTGTAAAAATGAAACTGGCAAAAGCAAAAAATTGACATCTGCTGAAGTCAGCAAATATTGTGGTTGTGCTATTGAAGCAGATGGCAAATTAACCAATGCACAAAAATGGGAAATTCAAAGCACTATTAACCAGAAGAAAAGCCCAGGCACTTTAGCTTTTGTACAGAAGCAGAATAAAGATCTTCAAGCATGCTTTGGTCCACAGTTAACAGGCAAACTGAAAACTTTGACTGAAGAAGCAATGAAATCAGCTCAAGCGGCACCAAAGAAATAAGATCTGATTATTCTTTGATAAAATAAGCCACTATAATGTGGCTTATTTTTTTGAAAAAATTTAAAGAAAACAGGAGTTTTTATGTCTGAAATTAGTTTGCTTGACCAGAATTTTCCTGCGACGACAGGCGAAATCAATTTAACCCAGTTAAATACAGAATGGCTGGTGATTTATTTTTATCCTAAAGATTCTACGCCGGGCTGCACCACTCAGGCAGTTGGCTTTTCCTGTTTAAAAGATCAGTTCGATGCTTTGAACACCACAATTCTTGGCGTATCCCGTGATTCGGTAAAAGCCCATCAGAACTTTACTGAAAAGCAGAATTTGAGTATCAATCTGATCAGCGATAAAGAAGAAATTTTGTGTCATCATTTTGATGTGATTAAAGAAAAGAACATGTATGGCAAACAAGTGATGGGCATTGAGCGTTCAACTTTTATTTTCCATAAAGGCCAACTGGTCAAAGAATACCGTAAGGTCAAAGCAGCAGGTCATGCAGAACAAGTTTTGGAAGATTTAAAAGCTTTGCAAGCTGCTTAATTGTATGCTTGTGTATGAATAGAAGCTCGAAACATTCGGGCTTTTTTTTACGATAACATTTGTATAATCAAGTATTTTATATTTCCCCTAGTTCATTTCACACTGTCCTGATAGATGAAGATTCACTTTATCTCCTACCCCGGCAATTCCTTTTTTCATACCAAAATCCCTACGGTTAATCACGGCAGATGCCTGAACATCAAGCAGCTTGGCATTCGACATACTGGGTTTAAAGGTTGTTTCGAAAATCACTGGCTTGGTCACACCACGCAGGGTTAAATGACCTAAAACATTGTATTTGCCATTGCCTAGATCTTTAAACTGGATACTTTTAAAAATTACAGTCTTATATTTTTCTACATAAAACAGGTCTTCGCCCAAAATCATATGTTTAAATAGCGGCTTACTAAAGCTTAAACTTTCTACATCCATGACCAAATGGGTTGAGGCATTTTGCGGTGCTTTAGCATCAAACTGCATCGTAGATTGAACCTGATTGAACTTGGCTTTAACTACAGTAAGACCCATCGACTTAATCTCAAAACCGACATCACTTTTGGGAGTTAAGGTCCATGATCTTGCAAAAGACTGACTAGTCAAAGCTAAACAGATCGCTAGGCTAAGGAGCCCAGTTTTTATTATTGTTTTCAATTTTAAATCCACCTTGTTTAATTTCTTATTGATCGGATTTAAGTACACGGCTTAATCTGAAACTAAATTTTCTTGTTTTTTGAACGAACAGGTTTTCGTTCTTTTTATACCAGTTTATTGAAGTTTTTGTAAAATCATTCATGACTAACGGACAAAATACTTGCTTTGATTTTTCTCTAATAAGTGGCCCTGCTAGCCTAGCAGGAGACTGTTTTCATCTTATAAAATTCTGATTTTATAAATTTTTATATAAGACAGATCGTTGATTTTAAGCTCAATTTATATTGGAAATATCCATGTGCTCGTAGTAATGAAAAGAGTTGTTTTCTGCGCTGCCTATTCTTGATCACTATCTAAAATGACACGTTTAGACAACTCTTAACCGATCTATCCACTTCCGTAGCCTAAATCAAATACTGAGTATTAATGACACCGCGACGCCCCACATGGTACATGCAATAATAGCATCCAGTATTTTCCATGCTTTTGGATGTTGAAACCAAGGCGTCAGTATTTTTGCTCCATATCCCAAACTAAAGAAAAAAAACCAGGAAGCACAGACAGCACCTAAAGCAAACCACCATTTTCCTAAGGCGTATTGGGTTGAAATTGATCCAATCAATATGACTGTGTCTAAGTAAACATGCGGATTCAGCCAGGTAAAAGCCAGGCAGATCATCAGTACTTGTAGAAAATGCTCTGTGAGCTGACCACTTGGTGCCAAGACCTCGGTTGATTTAAATGCGCTGATCGCATGGCGTAAACCATAATAAAATAGGAATCCTGCGCCAATATATTTAGAAAATATAACAATATCCGGATAATGTTCAATGACGCGCGCAAAGCCCAGTACGCCAAGCAGAATTAAAATGGAATCAGATAAGGCACAAATCACACAGACCCAAAACACATGCTGCTGTTTTAAACCTTGTTTTAATACAAAAGCATTCTGTGCACCGATACTGACAATCAGGCTCATTCCCACAGCAAAACCACTCATCATATAACTGAACATCACATTCCCCCTTTTTCGAATAAATGAATTATTGAACAAAATGAGTGCGATTAATTAAAACTAAGTTAATATCAATTTAACTAAATTATTTTTAGATAATAGAAATGCTGAATGCGAAACAATGTGATGCTTTTTATGCAGTTGCAAAAACGGGAAGTTTCGATCTGGCTGCCGAGCAGCTAAATATTACTGCTTCGGCAGTGACCCTTCGTGTTCAAAGTCTGGAAAAAAAATTGGGACAATTGCTTCTGGTCAGAGATCGGCCTTGCCGCGTGACCCAATCCGGGCAAACTTTATTGCATTATTTACAGCATCAACGTTTGCTAGAACAGAATTTGATGCAAGATTTGGGTGGACAGCTGCAACATGAAGGTTTCTATTGTCTGAATATTGCCACCAATGCTGATTCACTCGCGACCTGGCTATTACCCACCTTACAAGCCCAGCTGATCCAGCATAAAATTGTGCTGCATTTTCAGGTAGATGATCAATCTCAAACTCATCATCTGTTAGAAGCAGGTCTCGTCAATGCCTGTTTGAGTACTGAAGCCAAGGCAATGAAAGGTTGCCGGGCCGAATTGATCGGACAGATGCAGTATCGTCTGGTTGCCACCCCTAAGTTTTCCCGAAACTGGTTTCATCAAGGCGTACATCGGGATGCGCTACGCCTTGCCCCTGCCATTATTTTTAATGAAAAAGACCAACTCCATACCCAATTTATTCAGCACGAATTTGGCCTGAACCTTGCTCAATATCCTCACTTTTTTATTCCATCGACCCACGCATTTTTTGATGCGATTGTCATGGGTCTAGGCTATGGCTGGCTGCCGGACTATCAAACCAGGGATTTGCTGGAGTCAGGTCGACTGCTTGAACTTTCAAGTGAGATGCGAATTGAAGTACCCTTGTATTGGCATCACTGGAAAGAACAGTCTCCTGCTCTAGAAATCCTTGGGGAATGTTTGAAACAGCATGCTCAAACGACCATGAATCACCCCATAACAACCTGATACTTTTAAAGCAGATTGGTTTTATCATTCTGGGCAAATTTTTCACTGAGTTGCTGATAGGTCGTGGTTTTTTGGAAATTCTCTAGAAAATCAATCGTGCCTTGTGGAAATTTATCTCGTTGAATTTCGCCACGATAATAAGCTTCACGCATCGGCGTAGCGGATAAGGCATCTTCCAGGCTGTCAAGTTCGACCATTTCCCATTCTGGGAAAAACTTTAAATAATAAGAAGAATCATCTTTAAAATGCCCAATTAGTCCGATTTTGGCATCCGGTTCAATAACCTGATTCACCAGCGATTTCACCAGTTTTTGCCATTTTTCATCATTATAAACATCTATGACTTCTACAAATTTGATCCGAGCTCGATCTTCAGGACTGAAATTTGACAGGATCATGGCTTCACGCTCCGAAGCCAAAAATGGATTCTTGATATTGCGTTCATTTTGTGCAGAACCAAGCGCTAAAATCACATTCTGACTGTGCTGCAGGGCAATGTTAATCGTTTGCATGTGTGCCAGATGAAAAGGCTGAAAGCGGCCAATGAAAACCAGATAATCAAATGTATAGTTCATAAGGGATCAGTTTTTTATGACTCATGAGTTGTGCTGTCCCAATAAATATGCGACATAATCATTCCCATAAAATCAAATTAAGTTTTAAAGCAAGGATAGTACGATGACACTGAGCTGTATTCAACAACCTCATGAGCATTTGAATGCGAATTTAGAACATGGTGTACTCACTTTAGCCATCAATCGCCCGGAAGCGAAAAATGCGTTATATAGCGAGCTTTATTTATGGATTGCGAAAGCCTTAGATGAAGCAGATCAGGCGCCTGAAGTTCGTGTAGTTGTATTGCGTGGTCAGGATGCAGACTTTAGTGCGGGCAATGATATGCAGGATTTTATGAAATCTGCTGCGAAGAAAGGTCAAGCACCCGCTGCTGAAGGCCCGCCGTTTGTTTTACTGAAATCTGCCGCAAAATTTTCCAAGCCTTTGATTGCTGCGGTGCGTGGTGTTGCGATCGGCATTGGCGTGACGATCTTACTGCATTGTGATCTGGTCTATAGTGACAATACTGCCCTGTTCCAGATTCCATTCGTCAGTCTGGGTTTATCGCCTGAAGGCGCTTCAAGTAAGCTGTTGATTCAGCAAGCGGGTTATCATAAAGCAGCTGAATTATTGCTGACTGCGCAAAAATTCAATAGCGAAAAAGCACTCGATGCAGGTCTGGTGAATAGCATTGAAGAAGATGTTTACACTAAAGCAGCAGCACAAGCTGCCCAGCTCTCTGCCCTGCCATTGGCATCACTGGTGCAATCCAAAGCCTTGATGAAACACAATGTGAATGAAATTGTAGAATGGATTGACCATGAAGCAGAAATTTTCATGCAGCGTGTCGGCTCGCCAGAAATGCTGGAAGCGGTTCAAGCCTTTATGCAAAAACGGAAACCTGATTTCACACAATTCAACTAATTTTCAAACTTATGAGTTCAATGAGGTGGTTTAGACTGCCTCAATCTTTTATTTTTCCAAGAATCTGAAGTATGCCAAATCAAGACTCCCAAACCTCTTCCCAAACAACAGATAGTTCAAATCCAGAAAAGAAACGTTATTACGAACCTGCACCTCAAGATATAGATGTCGATAATTTTCGTAAGGTGATTGAAAGCCGACGTTCGGTGCGTAAATTTACCAAAAAGCCAATTCCCGTTGAAGTTCTGGATGCCTGTCTGGATTTGTCGTTGTTGGCACCGAATTCGTCGAACTTACAGCCTTGGACTTTTTATGTGGTACAAAATCCGGGCAAGAAAAAGCGTTTGGTAAAAGCCTGTATGAGTCAACTGGCAGCCAAAACAGCTTCTGAGCTAATTGTCTGTATCGCACGTACCGACCGTATCGATGAAATGGCGAAACGTAATGTGAATGAATTTCCATTTCCTGAAGCACCGCCTGCAATTAAGAAATACTATAAATATATTCCTTACAACTATAAGACTGGTTATCTGAATGCTTTTGGTAACTTTAAGAAAGTGGCTTTCAAAGTTGCCCGTACATTGGATAAACAAATGCCAGTGTCTGCTTTCAGCCCGGCTGATGCGAAACTGTGGGCGACCAAAACAACGGCACTTGCTTGTGAAAATCTGGTCTTAGCTTTACGTGCTTATGGTTTTGATAGCTGTATGATGGAAGGTTTTGATGAGCCGATGGTTCGTGAAATTCTGAAATTAAATGATGAACAGTATCCGGTCATGGTAATTGGTGCAGGTGAACGTGCCGAAGATGGAGTATTCTTCCCTCAGTACCGTTTTGATCGTGAGCTGTTTATTCAGAAGATTTAAGCTTCTCATCTTAGAAATTAAATAGCTTAAATCTGGTAGATATCTTGTGACATGGATGTCACATCATTCACTTTTTATTCGCTAAAAACTATATAAGATAAATCTTAAGGGAAATTTCATATTTTTTATTAACGCCCTTTCATAAGTTGTTTTTTACTAAGTTACAAATTTTAGATGCCAGAAATTAAATCTTAAATCGGGTCTTTTCCCATTATTCTGCTCGTGCTCAGTAAATATTTTGAAAGCTTTCACACTACCAAATACATGCACAATTCCGATTCTTCTTCCATTAATTTTTTGATTATAAGTTTTGAGTTCAAGATCCAATTTAGTGATTTCTCTAGTTAAATTTCTTTTTAATCGAGAATTAAGCTGAACTAAAAAGTTTAAAAAAATTTTACACAATCACACAAAATGTCTATTGCGGAATCTAAAAGATAGTTTATTTTTCTTCTATTTTTCATGAAGATAATTTTTATACTTTTAAAGTATAAAAAAATTAAAATATTAAATATCAATATAAAACAATATCTTAATATGCTTTAAAAAGACTTACAAAACTATCTTAAGCTTAATGAATTAAAGTTAAGGCAAAAAGAAAGATGAATTTTCCGAAATAAAAAAATGCTAACCGGAACAAATATTTAAGTATTTCTTAATTGAAAATGGTATTTTTTGTGATGGATCATTTAATCATTAAGATGATTTAATCAGTTCGCATAATAACAATAGATAAATAAAAAAAAATGTGACTGAAATTTTGGCTCTCTAGTTCTTTTATAAAAAGAGGCTCGAAGAAGCAAAAAAGAATTAGAGGGTTCGTCTTAAAAAGAAGTTAAATAGGAGGTGAAGACGTACTGAAGATAAGATTCATAACCTTATAATAGGATAGTAAATATTTTGAAATAAAATGCATTTTTTAAACAAATTAAAAAGACCCTAACATATAGAAGAGTTGAGGCCATGACAAAAAAGTACAGTAAATTTTTATCCATTCCTACAGATTTTAATTTAGAAGATTCACCCTATCATTGGATTAGTCAAGTGCATACCCAATATGTGCAAAATGTTGACTATGCCTTAAAGAAATACGGTTTAGACAATTCTCGCAGACGTATTTTGCTGGCATTAAAATTTAAAAATAGAGCGAGTATTTCTGATTTATCTGACATGTTGATTTATAAGATGTCGACCACTACTAAAATCATCTATCGCCTAAAAGATGAGGGATTAGTACATACTTATTCCTGTGAGGATGATGCACGAATTACCCGAGTATTATTAACCGAAAAAGGTCAGCAAATGATTAAAAAGATTAATGATCTTAGCGTTGTTGTACTAGAGCAATCTTTCGATGGTTTAACACCGTTGCAAATTGAAAAAATGCTACACAGTCTTAAGCATATTTTCCGCAATCTAGCTCCTTCGCATTAGTTGAATTAAAGGGAAATTAAAGTATATAAAAATTGAGTTAAAATCAGGGGAAATTATATTTTTTAAATTTCAGGAAATAATATTATAATAATTCGCATAAAAGATATCTATTTAAAATAATAGATATCTTTTATAATTAAAAAAAATAATCATCTGTTTAATTAATATTTATATAATAACAACATTTAAAAAATTAATTCAAATCATAAATTATTTTAACTAGATCAAAGCCAATTACGGAACAGCATTAAAATTTAATCTAGATTTAAACCTAGGAGCAAACTAATGAAAATAAAATATCTAGTAATCTGTGTTATCTGCTTATTAACTGGCTGTCAAGCAACGGCACCGCTTATGAAGAATAGTATCACTTTTGTTGTAGGGCCATCCGACTTTGAGCATAACTTTGTTTTTAAAAACAATTAGCCATTGTGTCGTAATTTTTATGATAGCGATGGAAATATGCCTGTAAAAAGAAAAACTAAATATTTAACTACAGATAACACTTGTAAAGTATCTCCTGAAGGTTATGTGCCTGAACAAATTATTATTGAATATGCCCCTTGGTTGACTTATGAAGAGCAAATAAAAAAAGGATATGGTGTTCCTGAAGAACTACGTTATGCTCAAGGAGAAGAGGCAGCAAAAAAAAGACTCGCTATAATGGCAGCGCAACAGGAAGGTGTAGCAAAAATCCCAGCCACAGCATGGAACCGTATTGTACTAACTCTTCCTCAAGAAGTAGAAAAATATAAGTACCAAGTTTCTGAAGGTAAAGGCAACCGTAGTCAAGGTAAAGAGATTCATTACCTCATTTCCCTGAATCCCGATGGTAGCTACGACATAAAAACCAAATTGTATTGGGTCTCAAAATATCAAGAATTCTGGAATTGAATTTCAATTGTAAGCCTATGATAAAGTCCGTTTGATTTCAGAGGTTTCTACTTATATAGATAGCTATATATACCTAACTCAAGCTCATATTGTTCTCAATTTCCGATAATCAACCCAGTTACAATGAAACCCGACGGGTACACGAACCGGTAAATGAATGGTTGCAATCGGTCCTGTCGTCATCTGCTGTGCATCCAGAATCACCACTTTGGATGGGCATCCATCTAGAGCATGAACATAAGACATGAGCCAGCCATCATTTTCAGCTTGCGCCCCTTCCCGTGCGACGAATATCACCTCTCCTGTTACCCAGTTTTCTCCAAAAGAATAGCTTTCTGAATTGCCAGTTTCCACATCATGGCTCAAAAGAGTATTGCTGCTGACATGAAAAGGATCATCAAACTCGCCAAAGGAAATAGTGTAGACATAGCGATAAGGCCGTCCGGTATAAGCTTCATTAATCTGTGGGAATTCCTGTTTCATCTCGGATAATATCGTCCGAGCCACTTTTCCAGTGCCGTGTTCAAAAATGAACCGCTCCAGCCGAATATCCTGATCTTCAATCGGTCCCTGAATCGAACTGACCAAGGCTTTGGAGTGCACCACCACATCCATAACCACATCACCAGAATCCAGCTCATAAGCATTCACGGTATGAAAAATAAAACAGGGATCAATCTCATACCAGCGAATATCAATTGCCTTACCGTCAAAAGGCAATATACCCATGCGTGCCTGCCGTTTTGGATTCCATTGATATGGCAACATTGAACCCTTTAAAGCACTGCGTACAGAAAAGTTTACATTCAGGTCCAGAATCAGCACATGAGATCTGGTAATGGCACAATCATGAATCATCGGACCATGTTTCACTGGAATGTCGACATAATGTTTCAACTTACCTTTTGAATCTATCTGCAAATAAAAAACTTTGTTCTGACTTAAAGCATCATAACAAATCGCATGAATATCGCCCGTTTCAGGATCAATATGCGGATGGGCAGTAAATGGAAAATCCTGATCATCTTCAAATAAATGATGTCGTTTTGACTCCAGTGCAGCATTCAACTCAACTGGATATGCACCCGCTTCTACCAGTGCCCAGATTTTTCCGGCAAAGTGGATGACATTGGTATTGACTGCATCCGCGACACCTCGCGTTTTACCGGGAATTTGTGGTCGATGAAGTTTTTTCTGCACACTGGCAGAACCGATATAACTGCTTTTATACCAATGTGCCTCACCACCCTTCAGTCTGAGCGCATGCAACATACCATCGCCCGTAAACCAGTGATAGTTGCGTGGGTTTTTAACATTAATAGGATTTGGACCAATCCGCATTAATGCGCCATCCAGTTCTGCAGGAATTTGCCCTTCAACCTTTAAATTTGTGGAAAAGTGTTCCTGCCGCTCTGGTGCAAATATACCTTCCAGATAGGGATTATCCGGTGAATATGGAATGCGCTGATGCAGGATTTCTGTACCGTACTGGATAGATTTGCTGAGAGTATTCTTAAGCACGCTGCTCAGCGGTTTTGGCCACGGCATTGTTATTTTCCTTATTATATTTTTTCTTTGGATTATTCTGGCAGAGATGATAATAACAAAAACAGGTTGGATGGTTTCTGAATCTAGACTAACGGCGCGCCAAGTCAAACGCGCCGCAGCAGAGCATCAATTTTATAATTTTAGACTTTGATATCCAGAAGTTGAATAAACTCAAAAGCTGGCTCTTCATAAGGATGGCTTTCTTTTAAGGCTTTAGCGACCTCGACTGCCTTTTCATCTGGCACCAGAATTTCTACCCGCCATTCTTCTACCTGCTCCAGTTGACCGACTTCACCAATATGAGGATCTGCACCTTCTTGCGGCTTAAACTGTCCAGTTCCCAAAACCTGCCAGGCGCAGTTCGTATACTCACCAATGCCACCCGCTCCTGTTGCAAACACTGCATTTTTAGTGTCTTCCAGATTTTCGTCCGGTACGTAATAAATCAGCTTTAACATATATTCCTTCCTGAAATTCAGATATTTATTGTATTTTTAAGGGCTTGGGTAATTATCTTCAATGCAGGATTTTGAGAATTCTTGTTAAATGTTGCATACAAGCCTAGTTTTGGGAGCACCTGATCCGTCTGGATGATTTTCACATGATCATTCAAAAATCTCAGTAAATACTCAGGAGTAAAACTAAAACCCATTCCCATATTGGTCAGATTGATGTGTTGCAATACATTGGTCACCCACAGTAGCTGTTCATGTTCGAGCTGATCAATATCAAGCAGCTGATCCAGCTTTTCATAAAACACGGGTGTTGCATTCTGCTCACACATAATCATATTGTGATTTTTCAGTTCCTGTAATTTCAGGATTCGATCTGTAGGATGTAAATGCTGAGCGGCAACCAGATAAATTTGCTCGGTTAATAAATGAATATTGTCAAAATCTGGATGATCGAGATGAAAACGGGTAATACATAAATCCAGTTCAGCATTTTTTAGCCGCTGAATCTGTTCCATACAGGTCAGGCTATGCAGATGTATTTTCAAGTCCGGCATGGTTTTTTTAAGCTGGGCCAGAATCTGAGGCATCACTTTGATTTCTGCCACGTTTAAAAAGCCAATATGAATCTGGTTATTTTTCTGCTGTGCAACCTGACGTGCTGCTGCCACCGCCAGCTTGGCATTTTCCAGTGCTTTTTCGGCATAGACCTGAAAAGCCCGTCCTTCATCGGTGAGTTTGACTTTTCTGGATGAACGATCAAACAGGACAACGCCTACTTCCTGTTCCAGATCCTTAATTTGCTGGCTTAATGACGGCTGGGCAGTAAACAGCTTTTCGGCGGCCTTGGTAAAACTTTGTTGCTGCGCCACGGTGATAAAATAGCGTAAATGTCGAAGTTCCATAGCCTGCCCGGTTTCTGATCAGGTCAGCATCTTAAGATTATGACCCACGTATTGCAAATAAGAATAGGTCGATAGTTTATATGAATATCGCTATATCAACAGATCCTGTTTTACTAGACTGCCTGATCATATAGATAGCTTGTTCTTCACGCATATACATGGAGTCTTGTATGACACAACACTATGACACTGATGTTCTGATCATTGGTACCGGTCCTGCAGGTTCAACATTAGGTCTGACCTTAGCCAATTATGGCATCAAGGTACAACTGTTTACCCAGTTTAGCTGGCTGGCCAATAGTCCACGTGCCCATATTACCAATCAACGTGCCATGGAAGTATTACGTGATTTAGGTATTGAAGAACAGGTTAAAGAGATTGCAACACCATGGGAACAGATGGGTGAAAGCCTGATTACCACCAGTCTGGTCGGCGAAGAAATCGCCCGTTTAAGTGCATGGGGTACCGGTGATGAACGTCATGGTGACTATATCCAAGGCAGTCCATGTCCATTAGTCGATCTGATTCAGCCAAAAATGGAAGCTTTACTGGTGAAAAATGCCGGTGAACGTGGTGCAATTTATAACTTCAATACTGAATACCTGTCACATGTGCAGGACGAAGATGGCGTGACTGCTACTTTCCTGAACCGCATTACCAATACTGAATTTAGCTTAAGAGCAAAATATCTGGTGGGTATGGATGGTGCTAAATCTCGTGCATTGGAACAGCTCGGCTTGCCACTGGAAGGCGTGATGGCACGTGCCGGTACCGTCTATGTGACCTTTAAAGCTGATCTTTCTCAATACGTTCAGCACCGTCCTGCGATTCTGCAATGGATCGTGAATCCTGAAGCCAGCTTTGGCGATCTCGGTATGGGATTGTTACGTGCCATTACGCCATGGAATGAATGGATCATGGGTTGGGGCTTTGACATTTCCAAAGGCGAACCACAAGTGACTGAAGAACAGGTCCGTGCCCGCCTGAATGCTTTTGTTGGTACTGAAGTCGAAGAAGTTGAAATCCAGAAATTATCGTACTGGTATGTGAACCAGACCTGGGCCACTGAATATTCTAAAGGTCGAGTGTTATGTGGTGGTGATGCAGTACACCGTCATCCACCATCGAGTGGCCTAGGTTCAAATACCTGCATGCAGGATGCCTTTAATCTAGGCTGGAAACTGGCATACGCGGTAAAAGGCTGGGCTGCACCTTCCCTGCTGGATTCCTATACCACCGAGCGTGCACCGGTCGGCAAGCAGATTGTAGCGCGTGCGAACCAGTCACGTTTTGATTATAAATACCTGAAAGAAGTCTTTGGTTTTGATCAAGGTGTGACGACTCAGAAGCAAATGCTGGAACGTATCTTTGCGGAAGATGAGCAAGGTGCTGAAATCCGTCAAAAACTATTTGAAGCTTTGGAAATTAAAAACTTCGAATTTAATGCACAAGGTGTAGAACTGAACCAGCGATATAGCTCCAATACGGTGATTGCAGAATCCGAGCCTGAGATTTTTGAAAAAGATGAGCAGCTTTATTTACAGGCAACCACTCGCCCAGGCGCTAAAGTTCCGCATACTTGGCTGATCAATGCCAAAGGTCAAAAGCAGTCGACACTGGATATTACGGGTAAAGGTCGTTTTACCCTGCTCACAGGTTTATCCGGTAAAGGCTGGAAACAGGCGGCAGAAGCATTGGATTTGCCATATCTGGATGTGACTCAGATTGGTTCACGTGACTATCGTGATGTGTATGGAACCTGGAATGCCAAGTCTGAAATTCATGAATCTGGTGCAGTACTGGTTTGTCCGGATGGTTATGTGGCTTGGCGTTATCAGGACAGTACCAATAAAGCTTTTGATTATGAAAATACGTTAAAGGCGGTATTGAAGCAGGTTCAATTGGTTATTTAAATTATAAAGCCACCTTAATGGTGGCTTTCTTAAAGCTGATGATCAAGAACCCTGCAGCAAGTAACTGCCCACAACGAACAATATTTGTAGTCCTACAACAATACAAAACAACATCCAGCCTTTCTGACGCATTGCCGCCTTATCCATTATTCTAAGTGTTTTAGCCATGTCATCACCTCATCTTTGAGAATTGATACTGAACCGATCTATTCCATCTTTCTTTTATAGTGCAATAAAGTTGTGCATAAAACATACCATAGCACTTTATATACAATATAAAAGCAAAATCTAAACCAACTCAGCAGGAAGAAAAAAAATTAAAAAATCAGAATGCTTAAAAAGCAAAAATCCACCAAATTGGTGGTTGAATAATCCTATGTTAGTGAATTTATTTTAATTTTTCCATACAGTAAAATTAACATACTATTTAAAAACAATATTTATAATAAAAAATTCATTCACCTTGTTTTAATTTCCAAGATGAGAATAAAAACACGGACATTGTACCAGCCAAATTCACTGCTAATTCTGCATGTCTTGGAGAAGGTTTAAAGTTTATTTTACCTTGCCCATGAGCATCACCCACTTTATTTCTCAATGATCCTAAACCTTCAATGATGGAACTACATCCTCCGAGAATTTGTTTGAAAGTCTGCTCCGTATGTTGAGATGGAGCAAGGTTTAATTCTTTACTCACCAATCTATACAGTTGATTTATATCTGGAGCATTGCCATAACCGACTTCGTATTCATCAAGAATATATTTGCAGGTCGATTCTAAAAGTGTTCGAGCTAATGTAATCGCACCTTCGGGATCTGTACTTCTTCGCTCTAATGCTTTCTGCCATATTTGATGTATATAATCCGAGCTTAATTCAGCAATCTTCAACTGTACTACCTGATCCAATGGAGGAACATCTAGACTTTCTAATACATTAAAGAATTCTTTAAATTCCGAATAAATATAATTTTCACGTTCAGCGTAAGATTCAAAATCCCACTTAATCCTAGCTTCAAATTCATCTAATGTGCGTGTGTCTTTAATAAAAAATGGAATATATTCATAAAAGTTTTTAAATGTCAGTAACTCTTGTCTAAGCTGCATAAATGCCTCTGAAGAACCTTTTTCATAAGTATCAGTAGCTCTAGCTATTAGCAATTCTTGTAAAAGTAAAACTTTTTCAATTAAATCGGACATTTGAGGACTCTTTATTCATTTTTTAATCTTTTTCAATTCTATATCTAATCACCTATAAATCTATAATTTGCTTATTAAAAAAGCCCCTTTCGGGGCTTTTTTAATTCTTGATTATATCAATTAGCCAATAAATTTACGTGCATTACGGAACATACGTAACCAAGCACCGTCTTGATCCCAGTCTTCTGGTTTCCAGGAATGCTGGAGCGCGCGGAAGTTACGTTCAGGGTGCGGCATCATAATCGTTGCACGGCCATCCTGAGAGGTTACACCGGTAATACCTTCCGGTGAACCATTCGGGTTCAACGGATATTGTTCAGTTGCATTGCCATGGCTGTCGACATAACGTAGAACCACCTGATTCGATGCATTCAGTGCAGCAAAGTTTTCCGCCGTTGCAACTGCACGACCTTCACCATGCGCCACAGCGATCGGCAGAATCGAACCTTGCATGTCTTGTAACAATACTGAATTCGATTTTTCCACACGAACGTTCACTGCTCGCGCTTCAAATACTTCAGACGTATTGCGATGGAAACGTGGCCAAGCATCCGCACCCGGAATTAATGGAGCCAATTGAGACAACATTTGACAACCATTACAGATACCGAGCGAGAAGGTTTCTTGACGGTTGAAGAATTTCTCAAACTGGTCACGCAATTTAGCATTGAACAATACGGATTTCGCCCAGCCCCCACCAGCGCCCATCACGTCACCATACGAGAAGCCACCACACGTTACCAAACCTTCGAAATCATCCAGGCTGATACGACCTGCCAGCAAGTCACTCATGTGGACGTCAACGGTATTGAAACCGACTTTGTCGAAAGCTGCCGCCATTTCAATATGACCATTCACACCCTGCTCACGCAGAATTGCCATATTTGGACGACGCAAGTTAATGAAAGGTGCTTCAATCACTTCATTCAAATCGAATGTTGGTTGGGCGATAATACCTTTGTGTGCTTTATCGGTAATTAAGGCAAATTCCTGATCTGCAGTTTGTACGTTGTCACGTAGGCGCTGGATTTGATGAGAAACTTCAGTCCATGCCACTTGCAGATCAGCACGTTCAAGTACCAAACCATTTACAGATAACTGATCAGAATTATTTACAGTACCCACCACTGCAATTGCATCTTTAAGCGTAGAGGCTGCAACTTCAGCTTGTAGTGCTTCCCAATCTGCTTTCGAGATTTGCAGCACTGCACCAATTTCTTCAGCGAACAATGAAGCAACAGATTGATCTTCAAGTGCGACACCAAGACGTGAAGCGAACATCATTTCTGCAACAGTTGCCAATAAACCACCATCACCGATGTCATGATACGCTTTGATTAAGCCACGGTTGTTCCAGTCTTGAACCAATGCGAAAAATGCTTTGAAGTCATCGAAACTGTCGACATCAGGCGTCACTGAACCGATTGCTTTATACACCTGCGCCAGAATCGAACCACCTAGACGGAACTGACCTTTAGACAGATCAATACGAACCAGTACAGATTCAAGATCTTTTAATTCAGGAGTCAATGTTTGACGTACATCAGTCACTGGTGCAAATGCAGTGATCACACCTGACATTGGAGAAGTCACAGACTTGTCTTCACCTTCGTCATTCCAGGTGGTACGCATAGACAATGAGTCTTTACCGACCGGAATCGCGATACCGAGTGCAGGACACATTTCCATACCGATAGCTTTCACGCCTTCGAACAATGCCTGGTCTTCGCCAGGTTGACCCGCAGCAGCCATCCAGTTTGCAGACAATTTGATGTCGCTGATTTTTTCAATCTTCGCAGACATGATGTTAGAGATCGATTCAGCCACAGATAAACGTGCTGATGCAGCAGGATTCAACAACGCTACTGGAGGACGTTCACCCATTGCCATTGCTTCACCGGTGTAACCGACAAGACTTGTAGTTGTTACTGCAGCATCCGCGACAGGAACCTGCCAGCGACCCACCATCTGGTCACGCGCGACCATACCGGTAATCGAACGGTCACCAATACTGATCAGGAATGATTTAGAAGCCACTGTCGGGTTTTTCAGAACGCGATAAATCGCATCTTTTAAATCCGTAACTTTAGCCGCGTCAAAATCATCGCCTTTACGTTCAATCGTTTCATAGGAACGGCTCATACGCGGAGTACCGCCAAGCATCACCTGCATTGGCATATCCACCGGTTTGTTGCCGAACAATGGATCTTCAACGGTTAAGTGACGTGCTTCAGTCGCCTCACCCAGTACTGCAAACGGACAACGTTCACGCGCACAGATTGACTCAAATAATTCTAAAGAAGATGGACGAATCGCCAATACATAACGTTCTTGCGCTTCGTTTGACCAGATCTCCATTGGCGACATGCCAGGTTCTAAAGATGGAATCTTACGAAGATCCAGCACTGCACCTAACTCGTGATCATTCACCAGTTCAGGCATGGCATTTGATACACCACCCGCACCTACATCATGTACCGACACGATTGGGTTATGGTCTTCCATGCGCCAGCAAGTATCGATCACCTCTTGGCAACGGCGTTCCATTTCCGGGTTTTCACGTTGTACCGAAGCAAAATCAAGGTTCTCGCCCAATTTACCGCTATCTACAGAAGATGCAGCACCACCACCAAGACCGATCAGCATGGCTGGACCACCGAGTACGATCAGCAAATCGCCCGGTAAGATCGGATCTTTTTCAACGTGATCTGGACGGATATTTCCGTAACCACCAGCGATCATGATTGGCTTATGGAAACCTTTAACATCGCCATTCACGTTTTGTTCAAAGGTACGGAAGTAACCGTTTAAAGCTGGACGACCAAATTCGTTGTTAAACGCAGCACCACCAAGCGGGCCTTCAATCATGATTTGTAACGGCGATGCCATACGCGATGGTTTGCCGTAGTTTTCTTCCCAAGGCTGTTCAAAGCCCGGAATATTCAGGTTAGATACCGTGAAGCCGGTTAAACCTGCTTTAGGCTTACCACCACGACCGGTCGCACCCTCGTCACGGATTTCACCGCCTGAACCTGTCGCTGCACCGGCAAATGGTGCAATTGCTGTTGGGTGGTTGTGGGTTTCCACTTTCATCAGGATGTGAGCAGCTTGGCTCTTGTATTTATAAACCTGATGGCCGTTGTCTTCTTGGGTTGGATAAAAACGCTGGGTATCCGAACCAACAATCACTGAAGCGTTGTCTTTATAAGCCGACAATACATCTGTCGGTGATTCTTTATAGGTGTTCTTGATCATCTGGAACAACGACAATGGCTGAACTTCACCATCAATCGTCCATTCCGAACCAAAAATTTTATGACGGCAATGCTCAGAGTTGGCTTGCGCAAACATCATCAGTTCGATGTCATTCGGATTACGACCTAGCTTGATGAAAGCCTCAGTCAGGTAATCAATTTCGTCCATTGATAATGCAAAACCAAATTCATTATTGGCTTTTACCAGTGCTTCTTTACCTTCACCCAGAATATCAATCGAGTTCAGTGGTTTTGGCGCAGTTTCCACAAATAATACCGCAGCATCTTCAATCGCATTGAATACGCTTTCGGTCATACGGTCGTGAAGTACTTGCAATGCTTCTTTAGAAAGCTCTTTTACGCCCTTCAAAGTAAATAAAACGCCGCGTTCAAGTCGATGAACCGGCGTATTACAGTTTTTGAAAATGTCCGTCGCTTTAGAGGACCAAGGAGAGATGGTTCCGACGCGCGGTGTGACTAAAATCTGGATTTCATCACTTGCAGCCTGGTGCAATTCAAAAGATTGACCATCGTTGAGAAGCTGTAAAGCTGATTGCTGTTGTTGCTCGCTGAGCGCTTGGTCAAAGAGGTAGACCCATTGACTTTCAATTGATTGAACAGAACTAATTGACGTCAAACGCGATAATAGTTGAGTTTTCTTAAAAGAAGAATGTGCGGGTGCACCGGCAACGATAAACATGCTGATTTTGGCTCCACGGGATGGTCTGAACAACCATGCCACAATGTGACTTGAGAGAGCGCATATTCTACTGTGAAATAAGGAAATCGGCTAGATGCCAAATCAGAAAACTACGTCTGAAATATCCTGGACTTTTAAAATATTTCGTTTATTTTCAGTCAGGAAAATTGAATGTAGTCGCACAGGTTAACACATTTTTTTCAAGAAAAATCAAAACCGCTTCAGAATAATTTTCTGCATAAAAATTGTATTATTTTTCAACAACAATCGGGACAAAATCAAATTCAGGTTTTATTGTCATGACCTGCCAAAATTCCTATTTAGGCCAAAATGAAATACTTGATTACAAGATTTAATGAAGTCGTATTTTTTGCAGACTGTTTTTGATTCTTTTGATTGACTCTTAACTTTGACTTCTAAGATTAGAAAACTGGTTAAAGGTCTTCTGCCGTTTTCTGTACTACAAGGAACAGTTCTCCGCTGATCTCCGCCATTACAGTAACAGAGGCAAATTACTCCCCTCTATGAAAGAATAATTAATACTGAGTGGTATTTTAATCTGACATCATCTGCGGGGGAAAAACCGGACATCCATTCTCAACTTCTAAAAGAATAAAAATAAAGTTTCTTATTTGGGCCTTTTATTTTTTTATATTTGATTTTTATCTTCTCAGATCATAATTAAGCGAAATTTACTCATCTAAAAGACCAAAAAATATATCGACAAAATCCCCCACCATATCCAATATTTTGAAATTTCATCATTTATTCATGAGCTCTATTATGCGTAAAAAACACAATATAAATAGCAAAATACCACTTATATTTATGAGGAAATTTACCAGGAATTATGAGGCTTATATAAAAAAATAATGAAGAAATGATTAATAATAAAATTTTGTTACCTTTTTTATTTAATCCGTATTCTCAGGTTTTATTTAACTCGAAAAGTTTAAAATAAATATTTGTAATTGCTGAAAAAATATAGAAAATTTTCTTTTTTATTCAACTAACAGAATAACAGGCCCACACGTCTATATCAGCTAAGAATCTTACCAAATAGACACTTCATCAGTAAATTTGATGATTTTATGTTAAGCTCTAGCCGAATTGCTGAGGAATTGTCCAAATTCTGAGCCTGGCAATGGTTTTTCCTTTCTGCTGTAGAGATGAATATAAATTCTATATTCGGACACTAATTTTTTGATGTTCTATAGCTTCACTGCTCTGTCTATTTTAGAGCCTTAATCTGTCACCAATGATTTAATTTTCAAAAACAAAAGGTGACCCGCTTAAGGAGTATGTATGTTTCAATTCACTAGTACAGCAACTGTACTATTGATGGTGCTTTTCTATGGCATCACTTTTTTACTATCGTTACGTATTAAACAGAAAAATGAAAATGTTGATGGCTACATGGTCTCGAATGGCTCCATCGGATTTGGAATGTCTGCGGCCAGTATGACCGCCACCTGGATCTGGGCCGCCTCGTTTTATGCAGCAGCTTCATCCGGATATACATACGGCGTTTCCGGTGCCCTACACTATGGTTTGTGGGGTGCGCTGATGATTTTATTTATCTATCCCTTTGGCAAGCGCTTTCGTGAACTGGCGCCTAATGCCCACACCTTGGCAGAAATTATGCATGCCCGGCATGGCAACCAAAGCCAGATGATTCTGGCAGGTTCCAATATTGTGGGCAGCGTGATCAGCCTGATGGTGAACTTTACCGCCGCTGGGGCACTGGTTGAGATTTTATCTCCTTTAAGCTTTATCCATGGCGTGCTGATTACCGGTATCGGTGTGCTGTCCTATACCCTCTGGTCGGGCTTCCGTTCTTCGGTGTTTACCGATTTTGGTCAACTGGTGGCGATGATTGTCGCGGCTGTGATCATTATTCCAACCTTGTTCTTCACCTTAGGTGGACCTTCCCTGTTTCAAAGCGGGATTCATCACCTGCAGCCGGAACAGCTGGATTTTTTCTCTAAAACAGCCTTTCTGGAACAAGGTGCACCATTTTTTGTTGCCGTATTGGCCTACGCGATTGGTAATCAGACCATTGCCCAGCGCCTGTTTGCAGTCCGTGAAGACCTGATCAAACCGAGTTTTATCACTGCAACCATTGGTTATGCTGCAATTGTTATTGGTCTAGGCATGCTGGGGTTATTGGCACTATTTGCAGGTATTCAGCCCATTGATGGCAACCTGAATAACCTGATTCCGCAAATGGCAGCGACTTATCTTTCTCCATTTATGGTCGCGCTGTTATTCATCATGGTGATTGGAGCATTGTCTTCTACCGCTGACTCGGATCTGTCTGCCCTGTCTGCGATTGTCATGACGGACATTTATGGCAAACAGATTGCGAAAAACAGCCCTGATCCAAAGAAAATGCTATTCATTGGCCGTATGACCATGATCGTTGCCACCATGCTTGGAATTGTGATTGCCACCTTAAAGTTTGACATTTTGTCGATGCTGATTTTTGTGGGTGCGCTTTGGGGCTCTATTGTATTCCCGGTAATTGTTAGTCTGTATTGGGACAAGGTGAATGCCCGGGCCTTTAACTGGTCAGTGGGCCTCGCATTTTTCAGCTTTCTGATAGTACGTTTTGAATGGCTTCCGATTCAGGGATTGATCGCACTTGGCTTTGAACTCGTTGCGACCCTGGGGATTGGTGTGGTGCTGGGTCTGATGACCTTTGGTTTCTTTGGCAAGAAAGTGGGTCTGGTCGTTGGCATATTGGCCAGTATTGGCTTCATGCCATGGACCATCGGTTTCTTGCGTGAATACGGCACCTTGTTAAGCTCACTAACAGCTTATGGCAGTAGTGCACTGGTATGTACGGTGTTGACGCTGGTCTACAGTAAAGAACGATTTGATTTTAAACAAATCAACAAGATGGTGATTGAATTTCACCAGCTATCTGAGAAAAGTAAATAAGGAGATTTCAGATGACAAGTCAATTATTGACTCTATATGTACTTTTTTGGCCTTTGGTGGCAAGCCTGGTCTTGTTCACGATTTGTCTGAATGTCTATAAAGACACACAACAGGCCAAGAAAAATGGCGAAGAGCTAATTTGATTCTTCATCCTAAACAAAAAGCAGGCTATTGAGTCTGCTTTTTATTGTTCATTTGATGATTTCGATTTTTAATTCTCAGTCTTTTCCAGCTGACTAAAATAACAATAGGGAGCATGACAATTCATGTCGCACTGCCCTAGTGCAGGAGCTAGTTTTTTGGCATGATGCAAATAGTGGATCACTGAATAATGATAAATGACTCAAATGCGTTGGTTAGAACTGCTTTCGACAGTTCGGATTGGTAGTAAAAAGCAGAGCACTGAACTGGCACGAAGCCCGTTTCATAAAGATTATGACCGTATTATTTTTTCGCAAAGCTTCCGGCAGTTAAACCGCAAAACCCAAGTCCATCCATTGACCCAGCATGATGGCATTCATACCCGTTTAACCCACTCACTGGAAGTCTCCTGTATTGGCCGTTCACTCGGTATGCTGGCTGCAGAGAAAATCAAAGATAATTTACCTGCCTGGATTTCTCCGGCTGATGTTGGCGCCATCATTCAGGCTGCCTGTCTGGCACATGATATTGGCAACCCGCCTTTTGGTCATGCCGGTGAATACGCCATTCGGGAATGGTTTGACGATGCATCACATACCGACTTTTTAAAAGATTTGAGTCCTGAACAGGAAGCCGATGTACGCCAGTTTGAAGGCAATGCCCAAGGCCTGCGCCTGCTGACCAAGATCGATTACCATCCCTATGATGGCGGCATGCGCCTGACTTATGCCACACTTGGTGCCTATCTTAAATACCCATGGCTCTCTGAGGCCATTGACCCGACTGGTAACACCCCGGCCAGTCGACGTCCAAAATTTGGTTGTTACCAGTCTGAAAAAGAGATTTTGCAGGAAATTGCTGAACAGTTGGGTTTGATTCAGCTCGGTGAATATCATTATTGTCGTCATCCGCTGACCTATCTTTTAGAAGCTGCGGATGATATCTGTTATGCCCTGATTGATCTGGAAGATGGTATTAGCCTGAATATGCTCAGTTATGCCGAAGTCGAGCCAGTTTTCCTGAACTTGCTGGGTGAATATGGCACGCCTGAAGAAATCAATCTGCCTAATACCACCTGGCAACAAAAAATTGCCGCCTTACGTGGCCGGGTCATGAAACGTCTGGTAGATGAAGTCACCACGGCCTTTGCCCGACATCAGCAGGAAATTCTAATGGGCCAACTGCAAGGCTCATTGCTGGGTTATTGCAGTGCCGACATTGAGATTGGCATTAACCGGGCCAAAGAACTGGCGCGAGACAAGATCTTCGAACATCCGCAAAAAGCCGGTCTGGAAATTATCGCGCATCAAAGTTTACAAACGATTCTGGATGCCTTTATTCCACTGACCACGCCGCACAAAACTTTAAGCTTTAAAGAACAGCGTTTAATGGCCATTTTAAAACGTTCGGGTGCGCAGTTTAGTGCTGATCATTATGACAACATTATGCAGGTGCTGGATATTGTCTCCAAGTTTTCTGATCATCAGGCCTATAATCTGGCGCAGGAACTGCATGGCAATAAAGCCGGGTTACTCTAATGCGAACGAACGCTTGATGATAATCTCAGCAAAATCACTGGATTTGAATGATAGAGTTTTGCCTTTATCGAAAATGCTGACTACTATGCCTGTATTAAATTTGAGTATGTATAAAAAATGATTGGATGCCTGATTGGGGAAGTGCTGGCGCTGGAAGCACCGACTGTTTTATTAAATGTGAACGGCGTAGGTTATGAGATTGATACCCCTTTAACCACTTTCTGCCAGTTGCAAAAAGGTCAGAAAATTACTCTGTGGACCCATCTGGCTGTTCGTGAAGATGCCCAGTTACTTTATGGCTTTATCAATGCGCAGGAAAAAACCATTTTCCGTACCTTATTAAAGGTGAACGGCGTTGGTCCGAAAATGGCGCTTGGTATTCTTTCCACTTTAAGTGTGGAAATGCTGATCCACACCGTTGAACATGAAGATATCAACACTCTGGTCAAAGTTCCGGGGGTGGGTAAAAAGACTGCTGAACGCCTGATGATTGAATTGCGTGACCGCTTTAAAGCCATGGCTTCAGATGCTGCACCAAGCAACTCTACTGCACCACAGATTCAGTTTATGGGCAATTCAGCCGTGGCTGAAGCGGAAGCTGCATTACAATCTCTTGGCTATAAACCAATTGAAGCGCAGAAGCTAGTTAATGCCGCCAAAGGTGAATTTACAGAAGCCAGCGATATTATCCGCGCAGCGTTGAAGTCGATGAATAAATAGAGATGATATCCAAGTTACAGGATAAAGTCTGATACGCGTAAAAGTCATTCGCAACTGTTTGAGGCAGGAGACATTTATAGTTAAATATTTCTGCGATATATTCGATAAGAATCAATATTCGACGAGTTTTGCGAATGACGGTGGTTTTGCTTACTTTTGCCGAAACAAAAGTAAGGCGAACCGCAGGTTAATACTCAGATATAAATCTGATTGGAAAGACTCTGCAAAAATTCAATTCCTCGCCTAGGCGAAAATCTTAGGATTCAGATCCATATTTGAGGCCGTGTCAAAATTACCAGCTCAAAGGATCACTAAAACATTGGTATATAAACGTTATGCAAGACCGTCTCATCAGTGGTTCTGAAAAACCCGAAGATCATTTTGATCGTGCCATCCGCCCGACTTCCCTCGATGACTATATCGGTCAGCCGGTGGTCCGCGAGCAAATGGAAATTTTCATTGGTGCAGCCCGTGGCCGTGAAGAAGCCCTCGATCACACCCTGATCTTTGGCCCACCAGGTCTGGGTAAAACGACATTGGCCAATATTATTGCCCGAGAAATGGGTGGCAATCTCAAGTCAACTTCTGGCCCGGTACTAGAACGTGCTGGTGATTTGGCAGCGATGCTAACGAATCTGGAAGAAGGCGATGTCCTGTTTATTGACGAGATTCACCGTCTTTCACCCGTGATTGAAGAAATCCTGTATCCGGCGATGGAAGATTATCAACTCGATATCATGATTGGTGAAGGCCCTGCTGCGCGCTCGATTAAACTGGATTTACCTCCATTTACCTTGGTAGCAGCCACCACACGTGCCGGTCTACTCACCTCTCCGCTGCGTGACCGTTTCGGAATCGTACAGCGTTTAGAGTTTTATTCGGTTGAAGATTTAACCCACATTGTCAAACGTTCAGCCAACTTGATGGATGTACCGATGACTGGAGATGGCGCAAAAGAAATTGCCCGTCGCTCACGAGGTACACCGCGTATTGCTAACCGATTGTTACGTCGAGTTCGTGATTACGCTCAGGTCAAAGGAACGGGGGAAATCAATCAGGATATGGCCCAACGTGCTTTGGACATGCTCAAAGTCGATAAAGATGGTTTAGACACACTCGATCGTCGTTACTTGTCAATGTTGCTTGAGCGTTTTGATGGTGGTCCTGCTGGCGTAGAAGCCTTGGCAGCAGCCATGGCAGAAGATTCTGGTACGTTGGAGGATGTCATTGAGCCTTACCTGATTCAGCAAGGTTATGTAATGCGAACTGCACGTGGTCGTATTGCCACCAATATGGCGTATTTGCAGTTTGGGATGGCACCGCCTGAGCCAAAATAGAAGTAATTTAAAAAAAGCAGCTTAGGCTGCTTTTTTCATACAGTTAATTAAGTTCCTTTCTAAATCATATTTAATTTTCTTGCTGTCTATAAATAAATCCTGAACATTTTTAAAAGAATTCGTACTGTTAATTTCTTTAACTAATGAAAATATTCGGGTTTCAATTTCATCAATTTTATTTATTAAATCAGCATCAACTTCCAATAAATTCAATGAAAATGAAAGTTCAGCAATATTTAACCTAATTTGCTCAAATATTTCGTCTAAAAGCACTATTTCAGAACAAGCCCATGAATCGGCATCATACTTATACGCATTATTTTTTTGCTTTTCTTGCAAAATATACTGATTAATCATCCCATATTTATAGGACCAATTACTAAGTAGAAGAACTAATTTAGATGAATTTTCAGAAACTTTATCTAATCCTTTTTTGATAAATGCTATATGAATTTCTAGCATTCTCTGGGATTCTTGGCTGTTAATAAGTTTCTGATTAGATATAATTTGAGTCTCTGTTGACTTTCTTACAATATATACTGTTATTAAAAACCCTATAAAACTAATTATACCTGATACAAAAATTGAAGCTGCCACTACCCAATCTGTCGAATGTTGCACATCTAAATACACTTTCTGATCTTTTGGCTGCTGTAAAACCACAGCTTGAGTTTGTTGTTCTTGCACGTTTCCCCACATATTTTAATTTGATTATTTATTTCTTACATACTAAACAGTTTCAGCCGCTTACAAAAGAAAAAGCCAACTGACCATGTCTAAATCAGTTGGCAAAAGCACAAACCTATTTTTCTAAGTTTTATTCAAAAATTATTTCGCGTCTTTTTTAAACTCCTTAAAATCCGCTTTACGAATCATGGCATGAATACCTTTGGTTCGATCGACCACTTGTGACACTTCAAAGTCAGTCGCAGCACTTAAGTAGGCATAAGCAATTTCTTCAGAAATGCCATATTCATTGACCAGAAAACGGATCGCTTCACGGGTGGATTTACGCATGGCTTCATCTAAGTCTTCATCCAGACCCGGCGTAATCCAGAATTCAGCATTTTCAGCCAGCGGCTGTTTAATCTCTGCACCTGGAATTTTATCCTTGCCAGATTTAAGTAAAGTGAATTTTAAAGTCGCACGTGCCGAACCTTCCAAGGCAGTTAAAGCCACCTCACCATCACCTTGTACAAAGTGACTATCACCTGTATAGAACAAAGCACCTGGCACCTGTACAGGATAATAGGCCGTAGCCCCTGCTCCTAATTCATTGATGTCGATATTCCCGCCATAAAATGATGGTGGCACAGAATGCACAGGCTCGCTGGTATTTGGTGCAACACCCATCGTGCCCATAAACGGATTAAGCGGGAAACGAATCGCTTTACCAGATTCAGTTTTTAAAACGCCTTCCCATACGCCATCAGCATTTTTCTCAATTGGGGTAAAAATGGACACATTGCCATAAGCCTCAGGATTGGCTGGAGATGCATGCTCATGTTTCTGACATTTCGGGAATTCGGGTAAAGTACCTTTGCCATGACGGTTTGAAATCACGCCATAAGGTACACGCGGTTCAACTTTTAAAATCTCCACCTTTAGAATATCGCCCGGCATCGCCCCTTCTACATAGACAGGCCCGGTAATAATGTGTGGTCCATCTTTATGGAAATCATGTTTTAATTTGGAATTTGTGATCAGCTTGGCTTCGTCCAATACATGTTCAGGCTTGACACCTTTTGATGTGAAATATTTCTCTGCATTGCGGCCCTGATCTTCTAGCAACCCTTCATGCGAAACTGTATCGAAAGTAACTGTGCTACCTGAAGGGATAGTCAAAACAGGTTTTGCATCTTTATTTGGCAGATAACCCCACGTAATCGTATTCAAGGTACTCGGCACATAATAATGACCTTTATATTCACCACTTTTGAGTAATGTTGGTTTATTTTCCAGCTGTTTCAGTATCTTAAACTCTTCAGCCCATAGGCTTGTCGAAATAAAACTTAAGCTTGAAGCCACTGCCAGAGATAAAGCCAAAGGTTTTAACATGTGTTTAATTTCCGTCATAAAAAATATTACGGAAGAGTGAATGCAATCTAAGTGCCAAAATTATTTGAAGAGGTTTAAAAAATCTTCACTTCATCCGAGTTATTGATATAAATGGAATCGTTTTTTCTTTTCCCCGATCCTTTTTCATGTGGTAATTTTTATCATTCTCATACCTTATAAATATAAAAAATCAATTTAGATACATATTTTTACAATGCAAAAGAACAAATAAAGCTCTTTGAGAACAGCTATTAACATCTAGAATACCTTTAAAGTATCAAAAAATACTTAGAGAGTTTTGATCGAAATTAGATCAGTATGCCATCCTAAAGAATCACTTTAACCATTTCAAATTCTTAAGGTTCTCCCGAAGTATGAATATGTATAAGCAGATATCCCTTTGTCTCCCTCTTCTTTTCTGCAGCCAATTCAGCCTGGCTGACTGGATTGATGATTCTGTACACGCTGCTGAAGCACACACCATCAAATTACGCCAGCATATCCACCAGCATCCTGAACTAGGCAACATGGAATTCAAAACCTCGGAGCTGGTCCAGAAAGAATTAAAATCCTACGGCATTGAAGTACGTAAAGGCTATGCCAAAACCGGTGTAATCGGTGTATTAAAAGGTGCAAAACCCGGCCCTGTGATGGCCTTACGTGCAGATATGGATGCCTTGCCAATTAAGGAAACAGCACCGGTGTCTTTTGCCAGCAAACAAAAAGCCATTTATCAAGGCAAAGAATCTTATGTGATGCATGCCTGTGGACATGATGCACATACTGCGATGTTATTGGGTGCAGCCAAAGTTCTGGCCGCCAATAAAGATAAAATTGCGGGGACAGTGGTATTCGTATTCCAGCCGGCTGAAGAAGGCGGTGCAGATATCGATAACTTCACTCATGGCGATCAGATTGGCTCACGCAAAATGATTGCCGACGGTGCCTTGAACAATCCAAAACCTGAAGTGATTTTCGGGATGCATGTCATGGCAGGCATGCCAAGTGGCAATATCTTCTACAAAGATGGTGCGATTTTGAATAGTGCCGATCATTTACGTATTCAGGTGAATGGCAGTCAGGTACATGGCTCCATGCCTTGGGCAGGTAAAGACCCGATTTATGCCTCTGCCCAGATGGTGACCAATTTACAAAGCCTGATCAGCCGTAAAGCCGACCTGACCAAAGGGATGGGTGTGGTCAGTATTGGCAGTATTCAGGGCGGCACTACCGGTAACGTCATTCCAGATCAGGTCAATATGGTCGGGACTATTCGTTCCAATAGTGAAGATGTACGTCAGGGCATTTTAAAAGACTTGCCGAAAATGCTGGAACACAATGCCGCAGCCAATGACGTTAAGGTGAAAGTCGAAATTGCACCTTATGCACCAGTGACCACCAATGATAAAACCTTGACTGAATTGATGCGCCCAACCTTGGCGAGCGTGCATGATGAAGATAAATTGCATGTTTTAGACAACAATGCCAGCGCCAGTGAAGATTTTGCTTATTATGGCCAGCTCATGCCATCGCTCTTCGTTTTTGTTGGTGCCACACCAGCAGATCAGGATCCGGCAAAAGCCGCACCGAATCACAACCCGAATTTCATTGTCGATGATGCGACCTTGAAAACCGGTGTCGAAAGCCATGTCCGTTTTATTCTGGACTATCCAAAAGTAGCTGAGCAGGTTCAGGCCAACTGGAAACAGAAAAATAAAGGCTAATCTTCTATTACTAAAAATGCGCGGCTCCAAGGACTCGCGCATTTTAGTATCTGCTGCTGTTTTATAAATGAGCTGTTAAGCGCTCAGTACTTCATCTTAGTGACTTCTCTCCAGATTTGACACCTTGTGCCATTGGTCTCAAGACTCACAATGCTAAACTTTGAACCGCTAAATTGCTTGACTGTTGGCAGGAATCCGGCAAACTCTAATCCCTTTCCTGCATCTAAAAACAAGCAAAAATTTCGAAAATCTGCATGGAACAAAACTATGGCGAATCACTTTGAATTCAATATCCGCGTTTATATTGAAGATACTGATGCGGGTGGCATTGTCTATCACGCCAATCATATTCGCTATATGGAACGTACCCGTACCGAATGGTTACGTGCCGCTGGAGTGAGCCATTACTGGCATCAGACAGACTACAATTTTGTGGTGCATAAAATTAATGTCAAATACATGCGTCCGATCCTGATGGATGATTTAATTACTGTTACGGCACGTGTCATTTCATGTAAAGCTTCATCATTTGTATTGCAACAAAATATTTATCGTGGTGAAATCATGCTTGCATCAGGTGAAGTTGAGTTGGCATGTATCAGTGCAGAGATGCGACCACGTCGACTCCCGGATGAAATCCGCGAACTAATTCAAAAAGAATTGGAACAAGACTAAAAAAATTTATTGGCACACGTAACAACTATGGCGACTCAGTTAGAATCATCTCTTCAAGTTTCAGATCTTATTTTACAAGCAAGCCCTGTCGTACAACTGGTGATGCTTTCTCTCCTGTTAGCCTCAATATATAGCTGGTATCTGATTGCCAGGCTCTATATGAGTTATAAAAAAGCCCAGGCCGATGATGAACATTTCCAGAAAATCTTCTGGTCTGGCGCTGAGTTAAATACTCTGTATAACAATGCACAACTCAATTCTAAACGTACCGGCCTTGAAGATATTTTCTATCAGAGTCTGGGCGAGTTCCTGAAATTGAAAAAACGCCATGCGCCAACTGCCCAGTCGATTGAAGGAACAGAGCGTATTTTGCGTGTCGGTTTAAGCCGTGACCAAGGTCATCTGGAACAAGGTCTGGGCGCTTTGGCAAGTATTGGTTCGGTCGCGCCTTATGTCGGTCTGTTCGGTACAGTCTGGGGCATCATGAACGCCTTTATTGGCCTGGCAGATGTTGATCAGGTGACTTTGGCGACGGTCGCACCCGGTATTGCCGAAGCCTTGATTGCAACTGCGATTGGTCTGTTCGCAGCCATTCCAGCTGTATTGGCTTTCAACCATTTTACGGCCAAAGGTGAAACGGTCTACTCTGACCGTGCGCTGTTTGCTGAAGAAATGGTGGCGCTATTACAACGTCAGTCTGTGGGCGTAACTCAGGACAAAGACTAATGGCGATTCAAGGTTCAGGACGCTTTCAGCGTATTAAAAAGCCACTAAAAAGTGACATGAATGTGGTGCCGTATATCGATGTCATGCTGGTACTGCTGGTAATCTTTATGGTCACTGCCCCGATGATTACCAGCGGCATTAAGGTTGACTTGCCTCAGGCCAATGGATTGCCGATCGAATCCAAGGACGCCCCCACCATCGTCACACTGAAAGAAGATGGTTCATATTATCTAGAATATAAAAATCAGGCGACTGGCCCAGTCACATTGGAAGAATTGACGCGTACGCTTGTTGATGCCCAAACCCAGGCGCAAAATGACAACAAGGTGCTGAATGTCGTAATCAATGGCCACAATACTCGTCCTTATGGCGATGTCATGGCCTTGATGTCCAGCCTGCAGGATGCTGGCCTTTCTCAAGTCGGTTTACTGACCAAGCCATTAGAATAAAGTATGAAAGACTATAAAAAGCCACCATTTCAGAAAAAAGCCATCGCACTTGGATTCACCTTAGGCATCCATGCAGTGGCTTTGGTGGGCTTACTTTATCTGGGCATGAGTAATCCCCCTGAACCGCCAAAACAGATCAAAACCGTTCTGATCAAGCCAGAAGACCTTAAACCGGTGACTCGCGAAGAAACCGAATTTGAGGAAACTGCACATAAAAATGTCGCAGAAGAAATTACCCAGACTGCTGAACCCAGTATAGAACCTGCTCCAGTGGTTCCAACGACGGCGCCTGCCACACCTCCTGCTCCACCTGCACCTAAAGTCGATACACAAAAAGCCCAGCAGGAACTGAAAGCGGCAGAGGCAGCACAAGCCAAGGCTGCGCAGCAAGCAGCGGAAGCAGCAAAACGTGCCCAAGCCGCTGAACAGGCCAAACAAGCAGCAGCCAAAGCCAAAGCGGATGCAGCGCAAAAATCAAAGGCGGAAGCCGAAGCTGCACGTCAAGCTGAACTAAATGCACAGCGCAAAGCCGATGCTGCTCAAAAAGCCAAACTGGAAGCACAGAAAAAAGCTGACTTAGCTGCCAAGCAAAAAGCGGATGCTGCCACAAAAGCCAAAGCAGAGGCTGATGCTAAACGTAAGGCTGAAGCTGCTGCTAAAGCAAAGGCAGATGCGGCAGCAAAAGCCAATAATGATGCAGCGGCGAAACGTAAAGCAGACGCTGATGCGAAAGCTAAAGCAGACGCGGCAGCCAAGGCTAAAAATGATGCAGAGGCGAAACGCAAAGCGGACGCTGATGCGAAAGCTAAAGCAGACGCGGCAGCCAAGGCTAAAAATGATGCAGAGGCGAAACGCAAAGCGGACGCTGATGCGAAAGCTAAAGCCGATGCAGCGGCTAAAGCAAAAGCCGACGCTGATGCCAAACGCAAGGCAGATGCCGATGCTAAGGCCAAATCTGATGCAGATGCCAAGCGCAAAGCAGATGCCGAAGCAAAAGCCAGAGCTGATGCAGATGCCAAAGCTTCAGCCGCGAAACAGGCTGCTGAAGAAGCTGCACAGAAAAAAGCGGAATCAAAACGGATTGCATCCACTGCGAAGCGCGATTTTGAAAACAAAATCAAACGCGCCTGGGATACACCAGTCGGATCATCAGGCCAGCGTGCCACTGCACGTGTAACCCTGAATGATAATGGCGGTGTGGTCTCGGTCATTGTGAATTCAAGTGATTCAGACATGAAAGCCAGTGTAGAAGCTGCAGTCCGTGCTGCAGCACCTTATCCAATGCCATCCGATCCAGATGCACGCCGTGAAGCACGAAGCTTTACTTCAACCTTTACTGCGCAATAAAAACGGAGCCATCACATAAATAATATTGTGATGGCTTTTATTTTTTAAGCTAAACTTCACTTTAAATT
Source organism: Acinetobacter sp. TWP2-2-3 (assembly GCF_049896445.1). GTDB lineage: Bacteria > Pseudomonadota > Gammaproteobacteria > Pseudomonadales > Moraxellaceae > Acinetobacter. Next base: position 339,189 of record NZ_JAFCUI010000002.1, on the reverse strand, counting down.
GATTAAATAACATTCACTTTTCACAGTGTCATAACAGTTTGGTCATAAATTCATGGTTTTATTCTATTAAATCCATGCGATGATGTAGCCCAAGCACCTATACAATAAATCCGTTGATTTGAGTAAATAACGAATGATGGAAAAGACTCGCAAACATCTACTCTGCCTCGCAATCATTAGCACTTTAAGCCCTGTATTCGCAACCCAGTCCTATGCCCAATTGCATCTGGAAATTACCAAGGCACCTGAGGCAGCACCTAAAATTGCCGTTGTACCTTTCAGCCAGGATCAGAGCATTTATCCTATTGTGGAAAATGACCTGAATCGTTCTGGCCGCTTTACCAGTGCTTCAAAAAACCTGCCTGCAACAGCGACATTGAATAATCCGAATGCAGAAGCTTGGGCATCGGCTGGTGTTCCCTATGTGGTCACCGGTTCATCCAAGGCCACAGCCGATGGTTCTTTTGAAATCCAGTATCAGCTCTATGATGTCGAAAAAAAACAATATCTATTAAATGAATTGCTGACTGTTCCAGCCTCACGCACCCGTCAGGCAGCGCATATGATCAGTGATGCCATCTATCAGGCATTGACCGGCATTCCAGGTGACTTTAGCGGACGTATTGCCTATGTGCTGCGTAATCCTGCTACGCCGGAACAGCGCTATACCTTGCAGATTGCCGATACCGATGGTGAACAGCCAAAGACCATTTTGACCTCACGTGATCCAATCCTTTCTCCAGCATGGACACCAGATGCCAAAAAAATCGCTTATGTGTCCTTTGAAACCAAACGCCCGGCGATTTATGTACAGGATCTGGCGACCGGACAACGTGAAAAACTGGCCAGCTTCCGCGGCTTGAATGGTGCGCCGAGCTTCTCTCCAGATGGCAAGAGCATGCTGTTTACTGCTTCTATGCACGGCAATCCGGAAATCTACCAGATGAATCTGGAAACGCGTCAGCTACAACGTATGACCAATGACAGTGCCATTGATACTGAAGCACGTTATTCACCAGATGGAAAATCTTTTATTTTCACTTCTGACCGTGGCGGTTCTCCACAAATTTACCGCCATGATCTTGAATCAAGTAGCAATAAACGCCTGACCTTCCGTGGTGCATTCAACGCGCGCGGCACGCTGAGCGCAGATGGTAAAAAACTTGCATTAGTTCATCGTCCAAGCGGCAGTAACTATCGAGTTGCGGTTCAGGACATGACCTCCGGTGTGAACAATATTCTGACGCCAACGACGCTGGACGAATCGCCGAGCTTCTCACCAAATGGCCAGATGGTGGTCTATGCCACCCGTGAAGGTGCACGCGGACTCTTGTCGATCATGTCGCTGGATGGCCGCTTCCGTATGAATTTACCAAGTGAAACGGGTGAAGTCCGTGAACCGGCTTGGGCGCCAAAATAAGATTTTTATATTGATAAACCCTTTACCCCATAATCAAACTTCATGGAGATGAAGATGAACAAAGTAAAATTATTTGCCTTGCCACTTTTAGCAGCAGCTGTTGTCATGACAGGTTGTGCGAGCCGTAAGCCTGCCGCTGAAGTTCAAACGGGCGGTTTAGATACGACCGGTACAACAACTGTGAATACTCAAGGTCTGAGTGAAGATGCAGCACTGAATGCACAAAACATGGCAGGTGCTTCTGCAAAAGGTGTTACTGCAGAAAATAAAGCATTCTTGGCAAAACGCGTGGTGCATTTTGACTATGACAGTACTGAACTCAGCAATGAAGATCTAAATACGCTGCAAGCCCATGCGCAATTCCTGATGGCCAATGCCAATTCACGTGTAGCACTCACCGGCCATACCGATGAACGCGGTACCCGTGAATACAACATGGCACTTGGCGAGCGTCGTGCCAAAGCAGTAGAAAGCTTCTTGGTGACGACTGGTGTTAATCCTGGTCAACTAGAAGCAGTTAGCTATGGCAAGGAAATGCCAATCAATGCGGGCCATGACGAAAATGCCTGGAAAGAAAACCGCCGTGTAGAAATTAATTATGAAGCGGTACCACCATTGTTGAAATAATTTTCATTCATGATGGTTTCATCAAATAAAAAGCACTCAATCATGAGTGCTTTTTATTTGCTTCAATGAAAGAATCGGTCTACTTGGGAAGCTGATCTTGTTCAGCCGGATGCATCGATTCGATCAGGTCATGTTTATTGAATTGTTTGTACTCTGGTTTTGCTTCATAATCCCGCCAGGCTTCTTTCATCTTGTCTTCAGAGATATCATCTAAAGTAATGCCTTCGCTTGGCGTTGGAGTCGCATCAAACTTCAATGTTGTCATATCTGTGCTCCTATTCTCAATTTTCCTTTGTCTTCAACATAGCACTTTCCGCAGGAGTTGCAAGGGCAAAATCGATACAAATAATCCAGTTTAATTTTTCTTTTAGTACGTTCTCATCTAAAATATAGCCGCATATCGTTTTGATCATTTTTTCCCGATTTAAGTTTTGGAGTTTCCCCTATGTCATACCGCACTTTATCCCAGTTTTTACAACAACAAAGCGGGAATCTCACACCTGAACTTGCACAAGTTATTGAAACGATTGCAAACACTTGCAAAGACATTGATCAATTACTGCAAAAAGGTGCTTTAGCGGGTGTATTGGGAAGTGCACAGCATGAAAACGTTCAAGGCGAAGAGCAAAAGAAACTGGATGTCATTTCCAATGATTATCTGATTGAGGCTTTACAGCAACACCCGAATGTCGGTGGTTTGGCCTCAGAAGAACTGGATGAATTCACCCCTGCACAAGAAAATGGTCAATTTCTGGTCTTGTTCGACCCACTCGATGGTTCAAGTAATATCGATATCAATATGTGTGTGGGTACGATTTTCTCGATTCTTCCTGCGAAAAATGCCGTGACTCAGGCCGAAGACTTTATGCAAGCCGGTGTCAATCAAGTGGCTGCAGGTTATGTACTGTATGGTCCATCGACCATGATGGCATTGACTGTCGGTGCAGGCGTAGTGTTCTTTACCTTTGACCCGGAAACTCAAGAATTCCTGCTAACTTCTGAAGCGATTCAAGTCGCTGCAGATACCAAAGAATATGCGATCAATGCCTCGAATCAACGCCACTGGGAAGCACCAGTACAACGTTATATCGATGAATTATTGGCAGGCAAAACCGGTCCTCGTGAAAAAGATTTCAATATGCGCTGGGTTGCCTGTATGGTGGGCGATATTCACCGTATTCTTTGTCGTAGCGGTATCTTCATGTATCCATACGACTTTAAAGATCCGGCTAAAGCTGGTCGTCTGCGTTTAATGTATGAAGCCAACCCAATGAGTATGCTCATGGAGCAGGCTGGCGGCGCATCCACCACAGGCCGTGTCCGTATTCTGGAGATCGAACCAACTGATCTACATCAACGTGTGCCAGTGATTATCGGTTCTAAAAACGAAGTTGATCTTGTGACCAGCTATCATAACTAATTTTTTATAGCGGTAGCCGATATTGAATCGGCTACCGTGGATTATATCTCCCATGCCAACTTTTTTTCTTGATTCAAAAGACAATCCAAAAATTAAACACTTACGTGGTTTGATTGAACAAAACACCTATCGTAAAAAACAGGGGCAAACTGTGCTGGAAGGCACGCATCTGTCTCTCGCCTGGCTGCATGAAAACCGTAAAATTGATTCGATTTTTACCACTGAACATGCACTTTCGCATCCTGATTTCGAGAAAATTCTCGCAAAATACACAGGGATGGTCTTTGTTTTAAGCGAATCTTTATACAAAGATTTAAGCACCTTAGGAACGTCTTTAGCCTGTTTAGCTGTGGTCACTTTACCAACAGCAAATTATGCATTGGATTTTAAAGCAGACACTTTGATTCTGGAAAATGTACAGGATCCGGGTAATGTAGGCACCCTGCTTCGCTCTGCTGCTGCTGCCGGTATTGAACAGATTGTGTGTACCAAAGGTTCTGCATCGCTCTGGTCTCCACGCGTATTACGTGCCGGTATGGGTGCACATTTCACGCTGCAAACCTTTGAAAATATTGCGCTTGAACAAATTCTTGAGCAATTTCAAATCCCTGTCTATGTAACCAGCTCACACCGTGCTGAAAGCCTGTATTCAAAAGACTTACGTAAACCTTGCGTGTGGATTCTGGGTAATGAAGGCCAAGGCGTGTCTGATTATGCGATGCAACATGCTGAAGCCGTTAGCATTCCGCAACCTGGAGGTCAGGAATCACTGAATGTCGCAATTGCCGGTTCGATCTGTTTCTTTGAAATGGTACGTCAACGTATCTAATTAGGGATTTAGGTTACAGTGTTTTAATACGGCCCTGCCCGTGTATAAAATAGATTAAACTACAAAAATAATAAACTTAATTGTCAACCAAACCAGGATTCCCAACGTTATATGATTATGAACTTGGGAATAATGGTGGGTGTCCAATGACAGGATTTTCCATCTCTATGGATTTAGCACCAAAACAGTTGCAAACACACGATGTAAGTATTCTGAAGAGTACGGCTGAAGCACGTCTGAAGAATTTTATGCAGGATGTGACTGGGCGTGCCTTGGTGATGATGGAAAGTGCGACTCAAGGTCATCATGGTATTGCTATGGATCTGGTTCAGGAAGCTTTCATTTCCTTACACAAATCCTATGCAGAAAAAAGCACTGAAGAATGGTATCCCCTGTTTTATACCATTCTCAACAACAAGTTACAGGACTGGCGTCGTAAAGAGTCACGGCGTGGTCAAATGTTTTCATTTTTCAAAAAAGTCAGTCTCGATGATGACGAAATTGAATTTGATGATGTCGTCGATGAATCAACACCAACGCCGCTGGACTTTCTCTATCAGGCAGTCACTGCTGAAGAAATCCAGGAAGCGATTGCAAAATTGCCTGTGCGTCAGCAGCAGGCATTTATGCTCAGAGCCTGGGAAGGATTTGATACGCATACCACCGCACAAATTATGAACTGCACAGAAGGCAGTGTAAAAACCCATTATCACCGTGCTATCCAAGGCTTACGTGCCTCTTTAGCACATTTAAATCCATATCTGGGAGGGTCATCCGAATGAATCAAGATGATTTCTTAAAACAAGTAACTTCCAAACTTGATGGACTGGCACAACAACATAAAGACAAACCTGTTGTCATGCACCATGTTCTTGAAGAAATTCAGGATTCAAAACACTCACGCTTTGCATTTCTAAAAATGTCAGGTTTTGCTTTGGCAGCTGCGATTGCAGGCGTTGTGATATTACCAAATCTTTCGGACCATAACGAACCACAAACTCAAATGGTGTCAGTCCCAAAACTGTCTCCGCAAATGCTTGAAGATTTAGAAATGTTAATGGTTTTAGGTGAGGACAAAGTTCCACATGGCAGCTAAAAAATTGGCGATTGCTTTTTGTGCATTCAGTTTTCTGCAAACCAGCTTTGCAGGATTTGAACGTTTTTGGCTATTTTCCAAGGATGCGAATACCCAAGTAACTGATACTTGGGATAGTCTTTCTGATTCTGAACAATTGGCACTGATTAAACGTTACCAATCTCTAAAAGAAATCCCCGAACAACAACGTGTCAGCTTGCAGCAGCGTATGGACTGGTTTACTCAACTCCCTGATGCGGAAAAACAAAGAATGCGTGAGACTTGGCAAATGATGAGCAGTCAGGAACGCAAAGAACTGGGCGCACGTATGCAAAAAGCGTCTCCTGAGCAACGCCTTGCCATTCGCGAAGAATACATTCTCAAATATCAGCAAGTGACTCAGCAGCCTAACTCGCATTAAAAACTTAATATAAAAAAGCCTCCATATGGAGGCTTTTTTGATGTTTCAATCATATTTTATTTTCTTAAGCGGCGATAACCTACTAGTCCTAATAATCCTAGTAGCCCCCACATTCCAATTGCCCCACCACCACTTGAGGACGTATTCGTATTTTTAACTGTATTACGTAACAAGATTATCGCTTTTTCTGACATTTTTTCATCAGCATCGAAAATCGCATAATCCATGCTGTAATTTGCCTGGCTTAAATTATTTTTTACACTAAATGTCAGCTGTCCACCATAACAGGTCTGATTTTGATAGGTATCAGGACATGCTCCTTGTCGCTCTGCCTTCAGTGAAACTCCCGCAGGCAGCTTAACAATATGAATCGGGATCTCTTTTCCATCTTTATCTTGATAAAAAGCCGACTTTCCTGATGGTAGAGGCCCATCCCCATCATCACTATCATTTTCAAGCGGATTTACCGTCACTGTAAGATTATTCTCTGGACTAAGCCAATATTCATCATCTTTTGCAATCGGTGCAATGTTGTTAAAAGCTGCTCTTAAGAGGCCAGCACTGCTCGCACCTGTAGCCCGGTCTTTAAGGGTATAACTACAGAACTCCATATCAACCGAACTGGTCTGCTTACCATCAGTGCGATACATCATGATCCGGTTTAAATCAGGTTTCCACTCACATTTAAGATTTGGATCATTTGGATTTCCTTCCACAGTGGTCGAATTGCCTGTACCAACTAACTTACCAACACCTAAAGTTTTTACACTGACCTCATAATTTTGTGAATTTAAGGCTTTAATTTGAATCTTATCATTGGTTAGAGTTTCTTGAGGCATAGCCAAGATAAAAGGATTAATATAGATTGCACGATATTTCTGATATTGCTTGGTATATTTAAGCAAATCCTGATAACTTTTCAATTCTTCCTTTAAACCAGAAAGCTCATTTTCTGGAGTATTTTTATCAGCAATGATTTCTTCGAGATCATCTATATTCTCCTGATAAAAGTCATTGAGTTCTACCAAACTCTTATTTTGCAAGTCCGTAATATCGGCTGCAGTCAAACGTCGGATTTCAACTGAGCCGATCTCGCAGGTATTTTTTGCACTTGGATCAAATGTTAATGTGGATCCAATCACACGATCAATACCACGCTGGTCTTGTTCAATACAGCCACTCACCCCGATATCTACCAAATCCGTTGCGGTCTGATTATCACGCGGGTAATACAGCCCTAAATAGCGATTATCAATAGCAGGCTCAATATAATTTGTTAATAAACTGATGATTATATTGTTAGAGACATCAAGATTATTTGAAGTAGTATCTTCGTCTAATTCTGGCAATACGCAACGTGATGGCCCAGTCGTTTGAATTGCATTTCGAATTGTAGAAAATTCAACACGTTGTGCCTTGGTCGGATTTCCCTGATTTAAGGCATATTCACAAGACAGGCCTTGGTTAAAGGCTAAAATATTGAAATTAAAATACCTAAACCCGGTATTGTCATAAAATAAAGTAGATTGGGCTGTATTTTCAACAATAGTATTACTTAATGCAGTTAAACTGGAGAATTTACTGAGCGGACGATTAACTTCATTCGTCATACGCACAATATGTCCTGTGGTACTGGCAGTATTCTTCGCAATAGTAGAGTTAACAATTTCTACTGTGGCATAGCCACAAAAATCAATAATACTGTTAGCAGTGTCTGAACCATTTTTAACAATACTACTGGAATTAATTTTCACATTGGTTTGAGTTGTACCTAAATTTCCCTGACAATCCATCGCCAGAACACTACCATATGAACTCGCCTGATTTTTTTGAATCAAAGAATCCTGAATGACAATATTCCTTTCCGTATTCATTGCTACACTATAAATCGCACCACCTTCTGCAGCTGCTCGGGAATTTACTATTTCACTGGTATTAATACTTAAAGGCCCTGCTACATAAAAAGTACCGCCATTACCTTTATCCAAGGTATTTATTGCTGCATAGCCATCCTTTAAGATCAGATGATGAATTTCCAGACTGGATTGACTGGCCATACTATTAAATAATCTGGTTTTCCCCTGGCCCGAAATAGTACTTTTTAAAGCCTCCCGGGTTGGATATAACAGCGTAATCGGACTACGACTAGCATAGTTAAGCGGAGTTTTCCCATAAATTTTGAGCGCTGACTCTACGATCAGCTCTTTATCTAATTTGTACTCGCCTGCTTCAAGCTGAATCACATCTGCAGCTGAACCATCCAATCGAAGCGTACGTCCTACATTACATCCGCCATAAGATTTATCCAGTTTTGCAGTTTTAATGGCTTCTCGCAAAGAACAGGCATTATTATTCTCGCCATCTTCATCAGCAAAAGTAGTTACATATATCGTTTTATCTTCGGCTGCCATCAAACTCATGGCAGATAAAATCATGGCCGCAAGCAGTCCTTTTTTATAATTTTTCATGATTTTTCCTTAATCTTTTAATCCACGGCGTAAACCTATTAATCCGAGTAAAATCAGTAGTCCACCACCCCCCCATGAGCCGCCTGAAGTTTTGACTGCTTTGTCTTCCATTTCATTTTTTGGCTCCTGAACAATTTGAGTAGTAATAGTCAAATAAGGTTTACTTTTATTAAACCGTGTAGATGAGGTCACCACTTGTAGTTCGAAAATATCTGCTCCATGCCAGGTAGAATCGGGGGTATAAACGACATTGCCATGAATATCGATGATTGTTTTACCCTTGGAAGCTGTTTTGGTTTGTACCACTTTCAAACAGCCATCTTGCCAAGGCTCCCCCGTCGGATTCTGACCAACAATGGCATTACACTGTTCTTTTGGAATTAAATCACTATCTCCCAGATAAGATTCAATTGAAAACTTGGCAATTTCACCCTTTAACAGATCTTGTCCCACCAGACTGCCTGAGATTGGTATCGTGATTTCAACAGCACCACGATCACAAAACAGATTATCCATCAAACGGTTGATCCCGCTCTGATCTGCCGCTTCACATGCTACCGTTGGATTTGCTAAACTCAATCCTGTGCCTCTATTCACAATCGGTGATTCACTCACAAGGATATAGTTCAACAAAATTCGTGGGCGCATATAACCGAGAAATTGTCCTTTAGGAACGCTATATGGACAAAGTATGGCATTATTATTTTCTTGTAGGGTCTGACAAATACCTTCACTTTTATCTGAGGATTCAGCAAAAAGTCGTGTACCACTCCAGAACTGGTTCGGCGCGACGGCATCCCCTACACCACACGAGGCTGTCAGCAGATTATTTTGCGACACAGACTTATCACCAGTGATAATTTGGCAATCCTGTGTACCATTTCTTAAAATAATACTATTCGCTACATAAGCTCTTCCATACGGTGCATGGATATTTAAAGCAGTATTTTCATTGTCAACTATGGTGAGATTATTCAATCCCATCCCGTCCAGGACATTAATAAATACACCCTTATTTTTTAATATCGTACTACTTAATACCTCCCCACTAATACCTTGATCTTTACTGGAGTCAGCAAACTGTCCCGCGCTATAAATATTGGTCGCGGAATTATCCAGTGTCTGATTATTTTTAAGTACACTTTGATAAATGAGGAAAGCAGGTAGCTCGCTATACAGGATCCCGCCTCGTTGGGCTTTATTATTTTCGATCAGACTATTTTTAATTTGTGCACGGCTTGTTAAGTTCTGACCAAACTTGCCAGCATTATAAATTGCCCCACCCAAGTTGGCAGCAGCATTAAATAGACGGTTATATTCTAGAATTAGCTGACCTTTATTATAAATTAGGCCACCTTGTTCAGCACAACTGGTTTTACCACAGCCTTCAAGATCCAGTTCTTTCAAATTTAACTGAACCAATGTATCTGTACTGTTGATCCGGAAAAGGTTATCAGTACCTTTCATTTGAATATGAGCATTATGCAAGCCTAATGCTTTTTCATCCGTACTGAATTCGCCATCACTTTCTGCGACCGCACGGATGGTAAGAGATTTTTTAATCGCGATATGCTGGTTCAACACATAGGTATTTTTTTCTTTTAAAATAATGGTACTGGATGAGTTCTCCCCACCACACCCCATAAAACCTGATTTAGCTAAACCACGGTTAACATACTCAACAGCTTCTCGAAGTGAACATTCCTTGTCATCTTTTTCAATATCTTCTGTAGTGGTTACAATAATATCTGCACTATACGACTGCCCCGCTATACATAGCAAAGCTATGCCTATGCTCTTCTTGAGCATAACCTTCTCCTTAATTTTTATTTCTTTCTTTTTCTTCTAAAGTTGCAGAATCCTTGCAACAGCGAATTATTTTGCCTTACTGTGTCATAGACTGAGTAATTACTCAAGAATTTTTATATTTTACCGATATTCGTCAATCAAGGCATATATCTGCCGCAGATTAGCATTGCTGACTTTCAATTTTTCCCCTTTAAGCAATTGAATAATCTGCTCTAATCTTTGAAGCAGCACTGAAGTTTGATGCGGCCCATGGCTTAGTAAATAGTCAAAGATTTGAGGGTCTAAATGGATCCCACGACGATCGAGCACCGAGGAAACCAGCGCATAGCGATCAGCATACAAACTGCCACTCGGAACACGAGTACTGACCGCCTGCGTGAGACGGGATTGTAAATCTGGCAATTCAAGTTTGAGTTCGATAGGTGCAAAACGTGATGAAAACACCAACTGCCCACCACCTTCATTATTATAATTAATCAAGTGAAAGACTGCGCGTTGCCAATGGGGTACGCCGCTAATTGCTTCAATATCATCGAGTGCTACCAGATCAAAACGATCCAGAGAGGTAATCGCCTCAGTGGGTGCATCTAAAAGCTCAAGCAAAGATGCCTGAATTGCAGATTTGCCCACTTCCAGATAAGAGTCACAGATGGCAGATAATAAATGACTTTTACCTGTACCGGCTCCACCATAGACATAAAATTGGTTGATCAGGCCTGCATGTAATTGACGGACAGCATCAATGACATGCCCCCAACCCGGCCCTGAAAAATCACTGATTCGGGCATCGAGCTGAGGTTCTATATCTAACTGCAATTGACGCATACGATTTTTTGGCCTTATGAGTCTTTACGATGTGGATCATGAATTTTACTTGAGTTCTCCTCTGCTTGCAGCGGTTTTTTCTGTGGCTTTTTCATTTCAATATCAACATCTAAGTCTGCTGTTTCAATATTGATTGAACCGGTAGATGCATCTTGTATGATAACAGCCTGATCACCATAAAATGGCGTATGTTCATAATACTCACGGATATGCCGCAGTAGTACTACAATCACGGCAGCCACCGGCAAGGCAATCAGCATGCCTAGAAATCCGGCCAGTTGTGCACCCGCCAGAACTGCAAACACTACCGCTACAGGAGAAAGACCGATTTTATCACCTAGCAAGAACGGTTGCAGAATATAACCTTCGACTGCCTGCCCCACCATAAAGACAATCCCGACCAATACCAGTTGCCACCAGTCGATTCCAAATTGGAAAAAGGTTGCAATGACTGCGGCAATAATTCCAACCGCAAAACCAAGATACGGAATGATACTGCACAATCCGGCAATCATCCCGATGATCAAGCCAATCTCTAGGCCAATCAGTTGCAGTCCCACTGCATAGACTACGCCTAGCAGAACCATGACCAGGAACTGACCTTTGACAAAGGCACCTAAAACACTATGACATTCACTCACAATAGTTAAGGTTGTTTTTTCATAAGGACGGGGAATCAGGCGGCGTAAGCTGTCCAGCATACGATCCCAATCCAGCAAGAAATAAAAGGCAATAATCGGAATCAGGACAATCGTGCCACCAATCTGGATAAAATTCAGACCAGATTGTGCCAGTTTCAGCAGCATTGCCTGAATACTGTCAGCACTATAATTGGTCTGGACATAGTCCATCACCACGGAGGAAATCTGATCGGTATCAATCTCCATCGGGACCAGATTAAAGCTATCGGAAAGCCAAGGTAGAAACGTGTAATTGATCCAGTGAATCCCGGCCGGAATGCTATCACGCGCATACATCAGCTGCTGCCAGACCAGTGGCACCAGATACCACATCACCAAGGTGACCACGACCCCAATCCCGATAAATACGATACTGATCGAGAGCCATCGAGCCAGCCCAATGCGGTGCAAAACATCGACCAGTGGGCTAAATAAATAAGCAATTAGAAAAGCTGCCACAAAAGGAACCACAACTGGTTTAAGCAGATATAAAACCCAAAGTATCAATGCTATACCAGCAAGTATAAGAATGCGCCGTAAAGTACGATCGACCATAGAATCTTGCCTTTTCTCTATTAATCATTCTAAAAATTAAAATATTTTAATAAAGATAGCATTTTAGGCCACAAATACCATAAGAGTTTTACATATTCAGGTTATAATCGCACCCGCGAATGCGGAGACTTCATTATGAGCAACTCAACTTCTACCCCAAACACTGGTTTAAGCTACAAAGATGCAGGTGTCGACATTGAGGCGGGCGACGCGTTAGTCGATCGTATCAAATCTGTCGCTAAGCGTACCTCACGTCCCGAAGTTATGGGCGGTCTAGGTGGCTTTGGTGCACTTTGTAAAATTCCTAAAGGTTATGAAGAACCTGTTCTCGTATCTGGCACAGATGGTGTTGGTACAAAATTACGTCTGGCACTGAATTTGAACCGTCATGACACAATTGGTCAAGACCTGGTTGCAATGTGCGTGAATGACCTTCTTGTCTGTGGTGCTGAACCACTGTTCTTCCTTGATTATTATGCAACTGGTCACTTAAATGTTGATGTTGCTGCAAATGTAGTCACTGGTATTGGCGCTGGTTGTGAACTTGCTGGCTGTGCATTAGTTGGCGGTGAAACTGCTGAAATGCCAGGCATGTATGAAGGCGAAGATTACGATCTTGCAGGTTTCTGTGTCGGTGTTGTTGAGCAAAGTAAAATTATTGATGGCTCTAAAGTCAAAGCGGGTGACGTTTTAATTGGTGTAGCTTCTTCAGGTGCGCACTCAAACGGCTACTCACTGCTTCGTAAAATCCTGGACGTGAAAAACGTTGACCTGAATCAAATCGTCGATGGCCGCCCACTTGCAGATGTTGCAATGGAACCAACACGCATTTATGTAAAACCAATTCTTGAACTGTTAAAACACGTTGATGTCCATGCGATGGCACACATCACCGGTGGTGGTTTACCAGGTAACTTGCCTCGCGTACTTCCAAACGGCGCTCAAGCGCTTGTGAATGAATCTTCTTGGGAATGGCCTGAGCTATTCAAACTTCTACAACGCGAAGGTGGTGTAGAACAGTTTGAAATGTACCGTACTTTCAACTGTGGTGTCGGCATGGTCGTTGTGGTTGATGCAGCAGATGCAGACAAAACTGTTGAATTACTTAACCAGCTTGGCGAAAAAGCATGGGCAATGGGTCAGATTCAAGACAATGCTGAATCGGTTGCAGGTGCAGACGAAAAAATTCGTGTGATCTTCGCGTAATTTCGCATGATTAAAATTGCTGTACTTGTTTCAGGTAGCGGATCAAATCTGCAAGCCTTGATGGATGCCAATCTTTCAGGGCAAATTGTGGGCGTAATTTCCAATAAACCTGAAGCCTTTGCTTTAACGCGTGCACAACAGGCAGACATTCAGACTGCAGTTATTGAACACAAGCAATATCCGAATCGTGAAGCTTTTGATGATGTCATGCATCAACAGCTTTCGGACTGGGATGTAGATCTGGTGGTACTTGCCGGCTTTATGCGAATTTTAAGTGAAAAGTTTGTGAAAGCCTGGGAAGGCAAAATGTTGAACATTCATCCTTCCCTATTGCCTTATTATAAAGGCATGCATACGCATCAGCGTGTACTCAATACCGGTGATGTTCTGCATGGCTGTACAGTGCATTATGTTACGGCTGAGCTGGATGCAGGGCAAGCGCTTGCTCAAGGTGTTCTCAAGGTTTCTCACCACGATACGGTAGAAAGCTTGGCAACACGTGTGCATACCCTCGAACATGTGATCTATCCACAAGTTGTAGAATGGATTTGTAGCGGAACGATTCAACATACTGAAGATGGTGTGCTGTATCGAAATGAGAAAATGCAAGCGCCTGTTCAATTCTGCAAGTTTTAAAAAAGTTTAGAAATAAAAAACGCATCCTCGGATGCGTTTTTTTATTTCCAATACATTCGATGACTCAGGCAGACTGTTGCTGAATCAATTGCTTTACCAAGCTCGCGACTTGATCAGGTTGTTCCAATGGGAACATATGCCCGCCATCGACTACGGTAAAAGGAATACCAAACTTCTTTTGCACTTGCTGCGGGAACTTGCGGGCCAGAAATGGACCTTTCTCGGCAACGACCAAATGCACAGGAATTTTTGGTTTTGCCTGAGGCAACCACCATAGCGATGGATTGGTTCTAAAGACTGCCACCTCATCCATTTTAGGAATAGTGAGTTCTACCCCGCCTCGGATGGGATCCTCTTGCAAGGCATAATCAATATAAGCTTGGAAGCAATCTGCATCAAAATCCTGATAAAAACCTTTAGGGCGCAGCAATTCAGCGGCTTGTTCACGTGAATCCCAATGGTCACGACGGCGTTTGGACAGACCGGCTGGAGACATTTTATCCAAAGCTTTTAAGCGCAAAGTCTTGGCAATATGCAAGGCAAAGGCTTCTTTGCCCATAATCATCGGCGGGTCCAGCATGATCATTTGTGAAAATAGTTCCGGACGCTGCAAAGCCGCTTGCAGAGTTAACACGGACCCCAAAGAATGCCCCAGACCAATGACAGGTCGCCCATGTGACTGGCGCACAATACTGTCAATCACTTGCTGGGTCAGGCTTTTCCAGTGGTTATCAACCGGATAACGTTTATCCGGCCCCAAAAGCGGCACATAGATAATATCGTAATCATCTTGCAATCCATCAAACAGCTTTTGATAGACTTTGGATGGCACGCCATTGGCGTGCGCGAAATGAATCAATGGTTTCATTGCAGTGTTGTACTATTTTCTGACTGAAGCTTCTGTGCAACCGAAGAAGCAATTCCATCCCCAATCGATGAACCCATACGACCCAAGACTGATTCAAATGGACTATATTCAATGGTGTAATTCAACGCTTTTTCAGTTTTCAGTTCACGTTTCAAAGTATTTAAGCTACCGATACGATCCGCAATTCCTAATTTCACCGCCTGATCACCGGTCCAGAACAAGCCAGAGAAAATAGCAGGATCATTGGATTTCAATTTATTGCCACGTCCTTGTTTAACTGCATTAATAAAGTGACCATGCACATTATCCAGCACACCCTGTACGTGGGCTTTTTGCGCAGGATCAACCGGCTGAGTCATAGACAGCAAAGCTTTATTTTCACCTGAAGTCATGGTGCGATCTTCAACACCTAATTTTTGCAATAGATTAGTCACACCATAATTCGGCATGATCACCCCAATTGAACCGACCAAGCTCGATGGATTGACAATAATTTCATCCGCAGCTGAAGCAATATAATAAGCACCTGAAGCACCAGTATCGCCAATCACGGCATACAATTTTTTCCCAGAATGCTGTTTTTTCAGATACTGAATTTCTTGCCAGATTTCATCGGACTGTACCGGTGAACCGCCAGGTGAGTTGATATTCAGCACCACTGCTTTACTTTGTTTATTTTCAAAGGCTTTTTTCAATGATTTGATGGTATTGCTACTGTTGACGCTCTGCTTGTCGGCTGCAATCGTACCCACAATATCCACGACTGCGATATGCGAACCCGCAGCAGCGCTAGCATCTGAAGAAACTGAACTACAGCTTTTGCCTAATGCCAAAATGACAACAAGCAGATAAGCAAAAGTCAGAAATTTAAAGAAAATTCCCCAACGGCGTGCACGGCGCTGTTCTTCTACCGAAGCTAAAACTGCTTTTTCAAGCAATTTCCATTCCGGACCAGTCGGTTGAACTGGCTGTTGCGTATTTTGTATTTGATTTTCAGGTTTTGGTGGCCAATCGGACATAAATAATCCAATAAATTGATTTATATTGAATCCATTATATACACTGAATCGGGTAATTCTGTCTAAACAAAACGTTTTCGCCTATAATAAATTTTGTTCTCTTTTTTTGTACTTAGACGAAATCAATGACGAAACAGGGCTCACGGAATTCAGCTTACGGATTACTCAAATACATTAGCCGCCAACCGCTTCCGGTTTCTCGCTGGATGGCCCGTATTCTGGCCTTTATTGTGAACAGTTTTAAAGTCACTAAAACTTCGGAAGTCATTCGTCTCAACCTTGAAATCAGTCTTTCAGAACTGTCTAATCAGGAACGTGAACAGATTAACCGTGCTGCGGTTCGCAATGAATTAATGTCATATTTCGAGTTCTTTACTATTTGGGGCTCAAGCAATCAGAAAAATCTTAAACGCGTTCATCGCGTTATTGGCGAAGATCTACTTCATGATGCCATTGCACAAAATAAAGGCCTCGTGTTAATCGTGCCGCATTTTGGTACCTGGGAAATTATGAATGCCTATATTGCCCAGTTCACTTCAATGACCATTATGTATAAACCTGTGAAAAATCAGGCTGCAGATCAATTTGTACGGGCTGCCCGTAGCCGGGAACAGGCGCATCTGGTACCGACTGATGAATCGGGCGTCCGTCAGATTTTTAAGGCCTTAAAACAAGGCGGCACTACGGTCATCCTGCCGGATCATACCCCGAATATCGGTGGTGAATATATTCCCTATTTCGGCGTGCCTTTGGCCACGAGTAATTTGAGTGCTAAACTGATTCAAAAGACCAAAGCGCGTGCCCTGTTTTTATATGCCTTGCGTAATACTGATGATGGATTCGATATCTTTATCGAAACGGTTGATGAAAAAATTTATAGTGGCAATGCCAATCAAGGCACGCAAGTCATTATCAATAGTATTGAAAATTTAATTCGTCGCCATCCGGAACATTATCACTGGAGTTATAAACGTTTTAATGCGCATCAAGACTTAGGAAATCTCTATAAACTTGAACATGAACAAGCTCTGAACAAAGTAAATGCGTTGAGAACACAAGAACTACATGAAGTTTCGCCCATATTGGAATCAGTCACTTAAAGGCTGACGATACAACCACTGCCATCCATGTCGTTCGGCAGAAAGCACCAGTTTTGAGCCTTGTTGCTGGAAGTGCACACTCCCCTGTTCTGCCGTGGTCAATAATGGAATATTAAGAGCTTTTAACCGTTGCTGCGTCAGTTGGCTCGGGTGGCCATAACGGTTAAATTTCCCAGCCGAGGCAATCGCCAGTTTAGGCTGCAAAACTTCTAAAAATTGATAGGCTGAACTGTGCTGACTGCCATGATGGCCGAGTACCAGCACATCGACCTGAAGTTCGGGATAGTCTTGGAGCAGCTGATATTCAGTCTCCCAGCCCGCATCGCCCATCAGTAAAAAGTTTTGATACGGTCCGGCATTTTTGATTTGCAGATATACCACACAAGAGCGGTCATTTTTATTGAAGTTTGGCATATTTAACTGCTGCTGCCGAGGTGCCAGAATTTTAAAGTTAATCGTCTCAGACCATTGCCATTGCTGTCCTGCATAACAAAACTGAAAGCTTGAAGAAGCAGCTGTTTCAGGCATCTGATTGGATGACACTTGTCGGATGTTTAGTTGATCTTTAATGCTGTGATATGCACCGCTATGGTCCTGATCCAGATGGGTCAAAATCAGTTGATCCAGTTCCCCAACACCTTGCACAGATAGAAACGGCCTAATCACTTGTCGACCAATACTGAATTTTTCTTCATTATAATAACCACCCATGTCGATCATCATGCTCTTTTGCCCTTCCCGAATGAAGATGGCCTGTCCCTGCCCGACATCCAGAACAGACAGCTGAAATGCATGCTGATTAAGTTGAGGAATGCACAGTGGTACACAGGCAAGTGCTGTCCAGCTTTTGGGCACTAAGCCACGCGGTAAAAAGACAATTAATAAGCCCAAAATACATAGAGCAATCATCCAGACATTCATGGCCACAGGAATCAGTTGCGGTGCAAACAGCCGATCAAGCAGATTCAAAAATGCCAGCAGTATATGAATAAAAATATCATTGAGCTGAAACAGCAGACTCGAAAGTGGTTCAGAAATGAAAAATAATAAAGCCGCCAGAATATCTACGGGAACTATTAGCAGGCCAATCCACGGGATGGCTACTAGGTTGCTTAGCGGGGTAATCCAAGCCACCTGCTTAAAAAACAGCATCATTAAGGGAAACAGGGCCAGAAAAATTTTCCACTGCGACTCCACTAAAACTTTCATTGCAAAATACAGCCATTGTAATGCTGTTTGTATTGTTTGATGCGGTTGCTGCTGAATGGTTTGATAGATTCGCAGCAAGACAAAACAGGCTCCATAAGACAGCCAGAATGCGGCCGATAAAATACTAAAAGAGTCAAACAACAACAATAAGGCAGCACTTAAAATCAACAGTTTTAATGGCTGCACACTTTGCCTGAGCAACAGCGTAAAAGTCACAATCACACAAATCAGTAAAGTGCGTAACGCCGGAATTTCAAAACCGACGAAGGCACAATACAGCAGTACACATAATAAAAAAGGCAGACTCAAAAAATACTGCCTTGGCCATTTCAGATAAATCTGCGGTGTGTACCTTGAAATCAGATATTGCAACGTACCACAGACAATAAAGGCAAAGATCAGGACATGCGGTCCGGAAATCGCCAGTAAATGACTCATGCCAAAACGCTGGAATTTCTGCTCAGTTGCTTGATCCAAAAAACTTTCATCACCGCTTAATAAAGCCAGTAACAAGCCTTTCTGCTGTACCGGCTGTCTGGTCACAAACTCTCTTAAAGCCAGTCGCTGTTGCTCTACCCAAAGCAAAAATCGCTGATCCAACTTTTGTTGCTGGCGTAGATATTTGCCATGACCTAGTGCATAGAGTTGTTGCGGTTGCAACTCCTGAATGCTTTTGATCCGGAAACCGGCCATAACATTTTGCTGCAATGCCCACTTTTCTGCATCAAAAGCACCCGGTGTGGCATAACTATGGTTAGGTCTAATCTGGCCTTGTAATAAATAATAGTGTTCCAGTTCAAGAGTCTGCTGTTTGGTTTCATCATTTACTAAACTGGATGTGACAGGATCTGAAACTGGCAGAAAACCCATCCATTTGACTGTAGTGCCATCAGGGTTAAGCACATGCAGGGCTTGCTGGATATTCTGATCGCCCAGTTTATTCAGCTCTTTGATATAGACCACGATTTCTTTTTCAGAGACCGCGTGCTCTCGTTTGGATAAACGTTCAGCCAATTGCAGATTGGCATAAGCATGACCTAAAAATAGTCCCAAAAGCAGGCTTGATCCAGTGATCAACAAGCTTCGCAGTGGTGTATTCAAGATGAGCTTTAATTTATGGCAACACAGATACCACAACAGCGCAACGATCAAAACTGCCGTTCCGCTCAGTTGAACAGACAGGAAACTTTTCCCCATACACGCAAGGCCTAAAATCCAGCCAATACATAGCCACTGCAACATTGAATCTTATTCTGTCTTGTTATTATTTTGCCCAATAATAAAGCCCACCGGAGTGAGCTTCAATCAAATGCGAATATTCTCGTTATTTATGGTTCAATCCAGAGACCATCCTGCATATGTAAAATCCGATCTGCTGCATGGGCTAGCTGTTCATCATGCGTCACAATCAGCATCGCCATATTGAACTCACGTTGCAATTCGGTCAGCAGTTCAAAAATCTTTGCTGCAGTCTTGCGGTCTAGATTTCCGGTCGGTTCATCGGCCATCATCAGTTTAGGTTTACCGACCACTGCACGCGCCAAAGCTACACGCTGACGCTCACCTCCGGATAATTCACCCGGCTTGTGAGTCAGACGATGCGAAAGCCCAACACGTTCCAGCAAATATTCGGCCTGCTGTTTGGCTTCCTTAAACTTCATGTTGTCGCGTAACATCAGCGGCATGGCCACATTTTCCAGTGCCGTAAATTCTGGCAACAGGTGATGAAACTGATAAACAAAGCCCAAATGCTCATTCCGCACATAACCGCGTTCTGCTTCAGACAAGGTATCAAAACGGCGGCCATTCACCATGACCTGACCTGACGTCGGGCGATCCAATCCACCCAAAACATGTAATAAGGTACTTTTGCCTGAACCACTTGAACCTACAATCGAAACAAACTCACCTGCTTTTACCTGTAGCGACAAGCCGCGAATCACATCGACAGTGGCCTTGCCATCGGTAAAGGATTTGTGAATATTCTGGGCATCTAAAATCAGATTACTCATAACGCAAAGCCTCTGCCGGTTGAATTTTTGCTGCACGTAAAGCCGGATAAATTGTCGCGACAAAACTGAGTGCCAGTGACAAGCCTACAATCACCAAGACATCCTGCCAGCGCAGATACGAAGGTAAGTAGTTAATAAAATAGGCATCAAACATATTCAGGCCTAAAGTATTGTTGAGCCAGCCAATAAAGCTACTGATACTGGTTGCCGCAATAATCCCGAGGATGGCCCCTGCACAAGTTCCAATCACCCCAATCACGGTACCTTGCACCATAAAGATTTTGGTAATGGTGGCAGGTGAAGCCCCCAAAGTTCTTAAAATGGCAATGTCCGATTTTTTATCCGTCACCACCATCACCAGTGAAGACACAATATTAAATGCCGCCACCAGCACGATCAGGAATAAAAGCAGGCTGACCATGGCTTTTTCCATCTGAATCGCGCTGAACAGATTACCATGGGTATAAGTCCAGTCCGAAGCATAGAAATTCCCCGGCAAATCACGCACAATTTCCTGAGACACTTGTGGTGCCAGGAAAATATCATCCAGCTTCATACGCACACCCTGCGCACCATCCGGTAGACGCAGCAAGGTCGAGGCATCATTTAAAGCGATATAACCCATCATCGAGTCAACTTCAGCACCAATACTGAAGATTCCCACCACTTTAAAACGCTTGAAACGCGGGACGACACCAGCTGGTGATGGGGTGGCTTCTGGCAAAACCAGAGTAATATTGTCATTTAAACCCACACCCATGGCATCGGTCATTTGCTTGCCCAAAACAATACCAAATTCACCTTTTTTCAGGCTGTCGATACTGCCCTCAACCATATGGTTTTGTATAATTGAAACTTTTTTCTCATACTCGGGTTCAATCCCGCTGACCATAATGCCGGCGACCTGACCCTGTGCGGTCAGCATGCCTTGTAATTGAGTAAAAGGTGCGACTCCCTGAACATGCTCATGCCCTTCAATTTGCTTTGCAAGTTCTGGCCAATTTGTTAAAATTTGTGTTGAGGAAACAGTCGCTTGAGGTATCATTCCTAAGACACGATTCTTTAACTCTCGGTCAAAACCATTCATCACAGACAACACTGTAATGAGGACTGCCACACCGAGTGTGAGGCCGATCATTGAGACCAACGCGATAAAAGAAATGAAGTGGTTACTACGCCGTGCGCGAGTATATTTCAACCCTATATACAGCGAGATTGGTTTGAACATAACCATCTAGTCCGAGGTAATAAATTATGGAAAATGTACAGCATCCAAACGGATTTACGGAAAGACGCGTCATGTCTCGAATCGATGCTGCCTTACGAATTAATTATCAGATTATTTCCGATGATGTTGCCTTGAATGATCCTTACGATCCTAACTTCGTCTTGCCCCGCTATTTTCTACTACTTGCAGAACTAGATCAATTTGATCATGCGGTTAACTACGAATTAGAACAATTATCTGAAAAAGATCAACAAATTGCTCGAATCTTATCCTTATTTAATCAAAAGTTAAACCTTATTACCGGTTCTTTGTATGACGCAATTGTACAAAGCATGTTACCTGTACCAGAGCAAGTGAACTTTTCAGAAACCGGTTTTAGTTTCTTTAATGAGCGCCCTATCGCTGAAGGCACCTATCTGCACGTGACTTTGAGTCATCCGGAAAATTTCTTCCATATTGCAGCAACCGCTCAGGTGGCCTACAGTCGCGAAGAAGAAAATGGCAAATATCGGACTGGTGCATATTTTATTACCATGCATCCCCAAGACCGTGTCAAACTGGGTGAATGCGTCAAGGCTCACTTTGTTTAAATTACTGCTTTAGTCAGTGCTGCTGGGTGATGAAAGGCGAGCGTTATAGCTCGCTTTAATTTCTCTGGAAAAATATAACAACAAACCAGCCAGTAAGATAACGACACCGAAGACAGCCCCACCCGATAATTTTTCATCATTCAGAATCACCCCGACAAATAAGGCCAGCATCGGCGTCAATACGGTGGTCAATGACAAAGTGGTCGCCTTGATTTTCTGCACCAGTTTAAAATAACAGAACATCGCAATCAGGGAAGCCATGATTACAGCATAACTGAGTCCAATCAGCGATTTAGCCTGCGGAATCTGGGTCGGTGCAAATTGCCAGATAAACGGTAACATGGCACAGGCCATGACCGCTGAGACGGCAATAGAACCGGCCGCTTGCGCCATGGGTTCTAAAGGTGCATTGACTTTTTTCACCCAGAACATCGAAACGCAGTAAATAAAAACACTGAGCAACATCAGGCCTATCCCGATCGGCTGAATATGCTGATCTTTGCCACCCACACAGATAATGCCCAGACCCAGCAAGGCAATCGCCATACCACCCCACTGCGAAGGATAGAGCTTAAGCTGAAATACAAAACGGCCAATTAAACCGGTAATAATCGGCGCCAGTCCGAACATCAGGGCAATAATGCCTGAACTCAGATAATCCGTGGCCAGATAAGTGAAAATCTGTGAGCCGATAAAACTGCATGCGCCAGCCAGGTAACTGTGCATGGATAATTTATCTAAGGGAAAACGGGTTTTAAATAGCCACAACAAGGCAAATGCAAAAGGCAAAGCCAAAAAGAAACGCAATGCCAAAGCCCAGAGCGGATGCAAATCCGTCACACTCCAGACAATCGCCAGCGGTGTCGTCGCCCAGATAAAAACCAATAAAAGATAGGTGGCAATCATATTGGTTTGTGTGGGCATGCGAGTCACTCTGAATAAGGCTTAAAGCGCGGAAGTTTTACGTTTTTGTTTTTGGATGGTCTGATCGAGTGCGCTGGAAAATTCGCGTTTATCCCGTTCTGAAATCGGTGGCGGACCGCCCGTTTGCACGCCCGCTCCGCGTAAGCTGTCCATAAAATCGCGCAGATGTAAGCGCGCTTTGACATTGGCCGTAGTATAAATTTCACCACGGGGATGAATCGCAATTCCGCCTTTTTCAATCACTTCCGCAGCCAAGGGAATATCTTGGGTCATGACAATATCATGCTCTTTCATGCGCAGAATAATCTCTTTATCCGCAGCATCCGCCCCACTCATCACCTGAATTGAATTAATTCTGATCGAAGGAGTTATTCCGACTGGTTGGTTGGCAACAAAAGTGACTTCTAGCTGATAGCGATCCGAAGCACGAATAATCACATCTCGCAGAATACGGGGCAATGCATCGGCATCGACCCAAAGTTTGAATGGCAACACAGGGCTTCCCATTAAGGTATAAATCATGGTTATTCTAGCAAATTGCAGTGATCAGGTTGATGATTAAATCGCTCCATTTTCATTGCATCTGTCATCAATATTTTAAAAAGTATGTGCCCGGTAAAACTGGCATGATTCACGCGAGAAAAAAATTGACTTCATTTGACTGGCATTTTAATTTTAAAATTCATTCGATTGACTTGAAAAATCGCAATGACCCTCGATTAACTATAAATACATCATCCAAGATCAATTGTGCATATGAAAAATCAGAATAGCCCAGAGATCATCACCATTGATGATCAAAATTTCGGTAGTCATGTCGAACATTGGACCTTGCTCACCGACAACCCTGGCACAGATGTTCCACAGTGGTTAGGCAAAGCTCTTGATGAACCAATCATGCCGATGGGCCTTTGTACACAAGAATGTGATATGGATGCAGAGACCTGGCTGATTCAGGGACCGAGCAAAGCTGCGGTACAGTTGAGTCAAGTGATTGCCGTTGAAAACAACAAACCTCAAGCGGTAAAAACTGCATTTCCGTGCTTTGACAGTCCTTATCAGGTGAAAGCCACGATTGACCGGATTATTAGCTGTAAATCCAATACTCAGGCTGTATTGCGCTTGAATCTGGGTGCTAACAATATTATTTACGCTTTCGATAGCCTGTATAGCGTCAATCACCCGCATTATGAAAAAGACCAGTCCTATGTGGTGAATCTGAATGGCTGGGCCTATGAACTTGAAGCGGTCGCAGATCATGAGCATCTGGTGGTTGATGATCCGGCTTCGATCAAGCACCACCGTGCCTTGAATGATATTCTGGCTGCCAATAATGGGGTAGCTCCGGACAATTTGCAGGAACAGATTGATGCTTGGCAGCCGCAGTCTGAAGAAGATAAAGAACCTGTAACCGTAGATTTTTCTAAAATGGTGGCCTATTTATACGGCGAAACCATGGGTCAGGAAGATGAAGCCTGGTTTCAAGGCAATATTGTCGGTAAAACGACTATGCAGTTTATGGGTCAGGACTACACTCTGTATGATGTCACCCTCATTCATGATGAAGGCCAGCCTGCGACCTTGATCCGGATTGCAACGCGGAATGACCAGTTCAAAAACTTCCAGATTGGCCAGTATATTCGTGGCAACTTGTGGATTCAGGCCAATATTTATAGAAAAGTGTCTTAAGTTCAAACATATAAAGAAGATATTCATTTTGATGGGTATCTTCTTTTAATCCATCTATATTCTTATTTGTCATTTTAATTTTTGATTATTTTTTATACATATTTTCTGGCTTAATAATCTATTTAAATTCATTAAAAACCGAGTTATCCACATTTTTAAATTCAAATAACTTCATTTTAAATATTTAAAATAACCTTAAAAATCTTGTAAAAATAAGCGTTTGATTTCTCATATAAATAATCTGTTGTCGTGCAAATCTAATATTTAAATAAAATGAAAATTTATGCTCTTTAATCAAAAATGTACTTTATTTAATCAATTTTTTATGATAAAAATACTCACAATAAATTAGTATTAACGATAAATAGATCGGACAATAAATATCTATGAAAATCGTGCAAGAAGAAACATTACAACAGGTCGAGCATCATCTTAGCTCCCGCTATAATATTGATATGATGTCCTGCCTTTTTTTCATGTTGGGGATGCTGATCTGCGGATTCATCCTGCATACTTTTATTTTCTAAAATTATTGCATTCATAAAAAAACCCAGCCTGTGCTGGGTTTTTTCGTTTCAGGAATTAACCATTGCGTTTGGCAAAGTCATCCATAAAGTTCACCAATGCCTGCACACCCTCTAAAGGCACGGCATTATAAATACTTGCGCGCATACCGCCAACCGAACGGTGACCAGCAAGATTCAATAAATGCTGCGCTTCGGCTTCTTTCAGGAACTGTTTCTCAAGATCTGCATTGGCCAAGGTAAATGGTACGTTCATGATCGAACGGTTTGCTTTTGCGATTGGATTCGCATAAAAATCGCTTTGATCGATATAACCATAAAGCAGGTTGGCTTTCTCAAGGTTCACTTTGTGCATGGCATCTACGCCGCCATTTTCCAGTAACCACTCGAATACCAGACCAGATAAGTACCATGCATAAGTGGATGGTGTGTTGACCATTGAGCCATTTTTCGCTTGATCTGAATATTTCAAGATGCTTGGAATTTCTGGTTTGGCTTGATCGAGTAAATCTTCACGAATGATCACCAGCGTTAAGCCAGCAGGCCCGATATTCTTTTGCGCACCGGCATAGATCAAACCAAATTTAGAAACGTCTAATGGTGCAGATAAAATACTAGATGAATAGTCGCACACTAATGGCTTGTCTGTTTCAGGAATTGAAGAAAATTGCAGACCGCCAATAGTTTCATTATCCGCATAATGCACATAAGCTGCATCATCAGAAAGATTCCATTCGCTTTGTGCACTGATCGCATATTTGCCATCAATTTGGATACCTGCTTTTACAACATTGATATCGCCATAACGTTGCGCTTCTTTCAAGGCTTTTTCAGACCAGATGCCGGTATCGATATAGTCTGCTTTGTTGTTTTTGCCAAGCAAGTTCAATGGAATTGCCGAGAATTGTAGTGATGCCCCACCCTGCAAGAACAATACTTTGTAGTTCTCAGGAATATTCATGAGTTTGCGCAAGTCTGCTTCCGCTTTTTCAGCCATGGCAACATAGTCGGCACTACGGTGGCTCATTTCCATGATCGAAAGACCTTTGCCATGCCAGTCGAGCATTTCAGCTTGAGCTTTTTCAAGTACGGCAGTCGGTAATGCAGCAGGACCAGCACAGAAGTTGTACGCGCGCATGATTTTTCCTTTCAGAGTGAAACACAATCAAATGATGGCATTTAACCATATCTGGCAGGGTCTTGCACAAAATTATTTCAATCTATGAGTCAAGATAGAGTCAAAAAATCAATGTAGATTCACAAGATAAATTGACCAGTATTTTAGCCTGCTGTTTTTATCATCTTTGCACTAACAATTGAAAATATTCAAAATTAAGCTATTTTTTAATTTTAGATATTCCATCAAAAATAGCCAATAAGTATTTGAAATACAGATGTAAAAGAAACAATACTATAACTTTACACTAGTTCTATCTGCATACCTTTGATTTATACTAGCCGGATAACATTACCGGCTTTAAATCAGTTTAGCGACTTTATGAACTTAAAGAAAAATAAAAGACAGCTTGTCTGGGGTTTAAATCTGCTTGCATCGATGATGTATGGCAGCTTTGCTCATGCACAGAGCATCAGCTTTCAGGACGCTGAACGTCAGTTGTTGCAAAACTCTTATAGCAGCCAAGCCTATCAAAGTCTGGAGCAGGCCTCAAAACTTGAAGCTGAAGCAGTGAAAGGTATAGGTCTGCCACGAGTCGACCTGAATGTTCGTGCGTATGCCTTTCATAATGAACTCGATCTGCCTTTGGGTGCATTAAAAAATAATTTAGAGCAATCCTTAACGGATGGTGTAAATAATAGAATTGATGAACTGAACTTAGGTGATCTGGCTGACCCGCTAAAAAATAGTCTAAGACAACCTATTCAAAATGGGGTGGGCTTAATTCCTGATAGTGCGAATGTCGTGCTGGATGATCAGGTGATTCGCCCAACGGTTTCAGTTATGATGCCGCTTTATACCGGTGGACTGACAAGCAGCGCCAAAGAAATCGCCAATATTCAGGTCGGTCGTAGTCAGCTCAGCAACAAACAGCAGCAAGACACGCAGCGTTTTGAACTGATTCAAAGTTATTTTAATGTACAACTCCAAAAGCAACTGCATGCAGCAGCACTATTTAACCTGAATGCCATGCAACAGCATTATCGCAATGCCTTAAAGATAGAACAGCAAGGTTTTATCAGTAAAGGCCAGCGCATGCAGTTTGAAGTGGCACGTAATAATGCCGAACGCAGCCAGCAAAACACGCAAGCCAATTTGAATGCTGCCCTTTTCCATCTGAATAATCTGCTTCAAGAAAGTAGCATCACTGAGCTTTCAACGCCTTTATTTGTCAATAAAACCGAGCCACAGGCCTTAAATCATCTGCTGAAAACCTTTAGTCAGAACTCTGCGCTGATTCAAAAAATGCAGCTGGATACCCAATTGGCTCAAGCCAATGTCAAAGCCCAGCAAGCGGCAAAAAAACCGAATGTTTTTGCTTTTGGTGAATATAGTCTGGATCAAAATGAAAACTGGATTGTCGGGGTGGCTGCCCGTTATAACTTATTTTCCGGAATTGATAAAAATAAAAATATTCAGGCTGCCGAACTCAAACGCTCTGCTACAGAACTGCTTACTGCACGCACCCAGCAGGAAATTGAAAATCTGATTTATAAATCTTATAGCGAAGCACTCAGTGCACAGCAAAGTGATGCGCTTCTGGCACAAAACTTGAAAGCCGCACAGGAAAATTTACGCATCCAAGAATTGTCTTTTAAAGAAGATATGGGCACCGCCACACAGGTCATCGATGCACAAAATATGCTGAGCGGATTACGAGCTGAAACTGCCTTGAATGCCTACAAATATGTGATGTCACTGGCCACCCTATTACAAAGCCATGGCTCGATTGCAGAATTTCCGAACTACATCCAACATACCAACACCCACTATATTCGCTAATGGAGCCGAACATGAACGAAGATCAAAAACCCAATGATCCTGTGAATGAAGCGGCTTCATCCAGCGATACAGAAAAATCGCATGCGCAACAGGTAGAAACAAAAACTGAAATAGAAAACAACGCGACGACTTCGACCGAGCATGAACAAGCTCCTGAAATCGCTAAAAAGAAAAAATATTTATTGCTCGCCCTGATTCCAGTTCTGCTGGCAGTCATCGCATTTGGATTATGGAAAAGCTACCAACCGGCTCCGCTGGAATTGCAGGGTCGTGTAGAAGCTGAAACGGTTCAGGTGGCGACCAAAGTGCCAAGCCGTATTGAAGAAATCTATGTAGAAGAAGGTCAGCGGGTCAAAAAAGGCGATGTGCTGGTGCGCTTAAACAGCCCGGAAATTCAGGCCAAAAAACAGCAAGCCGTAGCGGCTTTACAATCTGCATTGGCTTTACAATCGACTGCTGAACGTGGCTCGCAGGAAGAAAATATCGCTAGCCTGTATGCCAACTGGCAATCGCTGAAAGCACAGCAAAATTTAGCCAAAGTTTCTTATGAGCGTGGTGCAAATTTATTTAAGGAAGGTGTGATTTCACGCCAGCGCCGTGATGAATTGTATGCAGCCAGTCAATCAGCGGCGCAAATGACAGAAGCGGCGTATCAGCAATATGCACGTGCCAAACGTGGCAGCACCTCGCAGCAAAAGAGTTCTGCCGATGCACAGGTAGATATTGCTCAGGCTGCGCTAGATGAAGCCAATGCTTTAGAAGCAGAAACCCAATTAGTTGCACCTGTAAACGGAACGGTGTCTAAAACCTATGGCAAAGTCTCAGAGCTGGTAGCCACCGCAGTCCCTGTAGTCAGTCTGATTGAAGATCAAATGTGGGTGAGCCTGAATATTCGTGAAGATCAATATGCCCCATTTCAGAAAATGAGCAGTATTGAAGGTTATATTCCCGCCCTAGATAAAACCGCCACTTTTAAAATCAAGCAGATCAGTGCTGAAGGTGAATTTGCCACCATTAAGACCACACGCCAAACCGGCGGTTATGATGTGCGAAGTTTTAAGCTGCATCTTGTGCCCACACCAGCGATTCCTGAACTGAAAGTTGGGATGAGCGTGTTATTTAAACTGAAAGAGACCCGATAATGTGGACGGGTATATGGCGCGAACTGCGCTATCTGCTCCGCGAAAAATGGGATCTGTGTCTGGTCACGCTCGCACCTGCACTGGTGATTATTTTATTCAGCAGCATGTTTGCTCAAGGGAAACCGGATCATTTACCGATTGCGATTATTGATCAAGACCAGAGTGCGCTGAGTCAAAGCATTTATCAGCATGTGGCGCTGAATCATACTCTTAAAATTGCTACGGTGTCGGAACAAACAGCTGAAATTGAGCGCCTGTTAAATCAAAATAAAATTTGGGGTTATATCCATATTCCAAGCGGTGCCGAGCAACGTCTGGTTCGTGCCCAGGATGCTGACATCAGTATTGCCTTTAACCAGAGTTATTTCAGTATCGGAAATACCATTTCCTCTGCCATGCTGGTCAGTACCCTGCAAGCACTGGCTGAATTTAGCGGACAGCAATATCTGGGCAACCGGCTGCCTTCTCTCGAAGCACCGTCACCGCATATCAAAATATCGCCGCTGTATAATCCGCAGCTGAATTATGAATTCTATCTGGAACCCTATGTCATCCCGGCAATTCTGCATTTACTGCTGTGTTGTTGTGTGGCATTTTCCGTCGGTCAGGAACTGAAGCGACAGACCTTAATAAGCTGGATTAGCAACTCATCCATCTGGATGGCATTACTGTCTAAGAACCTGGTCTATGTGGCTATTTTTAGTGTGTGGACTTGGGCCTGGATGTTCTGGCTGATTGAAATTCGCGGCTGGTTTGTTGCCGGCTCGCTCGCTCTGATTCTATCGGCACAATTTCTGCTATATAGCGCCTATGCATTTTTAAGCAGTGCAGTGGTTCTGGCGACCAAAGATTTAAGTAAATCTTTTGGCATCATTGCGGTCTATGGCGGTTCATCTTTAAGTTTTGCCGGTGTGACTTTACCTTTAAATAATGCGCCCCTATTCACCCAGTTTTGGTCCAATATTATTCCGTTCACGCCCTATGCCAAATTACAAACTGAACAATGGGTGATTGGTAGTCCATTGCATATTTCACTGCAAGCTGGATTAATGCTGCTGATCTATGCCCTAGTCTACGCTCTGCTGGCTTATCTGTTTCTTAAAAAAATCGCCAAAGGAGCAACACCATGAAATCCCTTTGGTTTTACTATCTACAAAGCTTCAAAGATATCGTCAGTCACGGCACGATCTTTACCACGCTGATTCTATCCGTCTTGTTTTACAGCTTTTTTTATCCAACCGCTTATCAGGCGCAGCAGGCTGAAGCCTTACCTATTATTATTGTCGATGAAGAACAAAGTAACTTAAGCACCCGTATTATTGGTCAGGTGGCACAAAGCCCCAATGTGGAAATTCAGGCAATTACCGGCAATTTTTCCGAGGCCAAACAATGGGTGGAATCTCAAAAAGCTGATGGCATTTTACTGCTGCCGGAGAATTTATCGCAAAGCTTAAGGCATGGTGAAACAGGTGGCATTGGACTGTATGTAAGTACAGCCAACTTTTTAGTGACCAAACAAATTGGTCTGGGCTTAGCCACATCAGTTGAGCAAACTTTGGCAGATTATGTTGAACGCTTTGGCGAGATCTCGGATTTTTCACCTGCTATTTCAGTGCATCAAATTCCTTTATTTAATCCGCTGTCCGGCTATGGCAGTTATGTCTTTCCTGCGGTTGCACCCTTAATTATCCACCAAACCATTCTTTTGGGTTTGAGTATGCTGATTTTAGTATATCGGGAAAGAAAAGTAGAATTAAATACAAATGCGTTGATTGGAATGTGTTTAGCGGTCTTCACCATTGGCTGTCTGGGATGTTTCTATTTATTCGGCTTTAGCTTCTGGCTATTTGATTATCCGCGCGGTGGCAACCTGTTCGGGATGCTACTGGCTGTTCCGGTTTTTATCTACACGATAATTGGCATGACCTGCCTATTTGCCAGTTTTCTGGATCTGCCAGAACGTGCGGGTCATGTGATTGTATTCACCTCCATTCCACTGTTCTTTTTATCTGGTGCGGCCTGGCCACATGCTGCCATGCCCATCTGGATGCAAGTCGTTGGCGAAATCCTGCCCTCTACCCAAATTGTGCAGATGTTTATTCAACTCAATCAAATGGGTGTGCCTACAACACTGGTCTTACCTAAACTGCTCTATCTTGGAATGATCGGCAGCATGTGCTTTTTCTTGGCTTATCGACGTTTAATTTCTGGTCATCAAAGCAGATAGAACATTATAGCAATGCTCCTATTCCACTTATTTATTCGACTCGCCAAAGACCTGAATATTGAAATTACGAATCTTGTTGCTACCATTCGGCTTGTCAAAACTCACATCATACTGAACCAGATTCTCCGGATAGGCAATTTCATAGCTAACCTTATATTGTCCAGGCTGATTGGTTGCTTCTTCAATCTCTTTGGTCATTAAAGTCTTAGACTTGTATTCACCTTGAGGAATTGAACGTGAAAAGCGTTTCATCAGCTTTTCATTATCCTTAAACTGGGTTTGCAACTGCGGTTCTAACTGATCCAGAAATTCCTCATATTTCCCGTCACGCAAATCCTCATAGGCTAGCTGTGCCGCCTTTTCCTGTTCAGGACTCGGATTCGGAATATTGTCCATTGAATTACAGCCACTCAATGCAACCGCTGCTGCTAACAACATTAATTTGGTTTTCATCGCTTACCCTTATGCGGTCAAGGTTTATAAAAAAGGACGCCGAAGCGCCCTTTTTATCAGTAAAAAACTTATTCTTCTACTGAATTTTCACCATCTTTTTCAACTTGCTCAGTTTCAGCTGCTGAATCTGTTTCTGCCACTAAAGCGTCTTCGCTTTCAATCGCTTCAACAAACTCATCTTCTTCAACAGCTTCGATTGAAACCACACCGACCAGCAATTCCTCATTACCTAAGCGGATCAGACGAACACCCTGTGCGTTACGACCAGTTTGCGCCACTTCAGATGCACGGGTACGAACCAGCGTACCGCCATCTGAAATCAGCATCAGTTCTTTAGACGCATCAATGGCAACAGCGCCCACCAATTGACCATTACGTTCAGAGGTCTTGATCGCAATCACGCCCTTACCGCCACGTTTCTTGGTCGGGAAGTCGTCTACTGGAGTACGTTTACCATAACCATTTTCAGATGCACACAGTACTTCGCCAGTTTCAGGTACAACCACCAGTGATACGATTCGGCTAATCAATGCTGAATCTGAACCATCTTCGTCATCAGACTCGATCTCAGTTTCGTCATTTTCTTCTAGCTGTGCAGCTGCACCAATGGTCACGCGCATACCGCGTACACCTTTGGCAGAACGCCCCATTGAACGTACATCCGTCTCTGCGAAGCGAATGGCTTTACCTTCATTCGAGAACAACATGATTTGCTGTTCACCGTCAGTAATCGCTACACCGATGAGGGTATCATCGCCATTCAGCTCAATCGCACGTAAACCGTTTGAACGAACATTCGAGAACTGTTCAAGCTCTACACGTTTAATCGTACCGTATTCAGTCGCCATAAACACATAGAAGTTTTTACGTACCGCTTCAGCCTGCTGAGCAAAGTCATTGATGATGTCATCATCAAGATCTGTTGCAGAAAGCTCCAAGCCCAACTGTTTCAATTGAATACGCAATGCATCAGAAATATCATCTGCACCATCTTCAGATTCTGTCAGCGCTGCTTCAAGCTCGGCAAAATGAGCATTGATCACTTCATTGCTTTGCAACTGCGCTGCATTGGCTTTTACAAATGCCTTGAAGTCAGCCAGACGTTCTTTGAATTTCTTCGGCGCATCAATCACAGGCAAGATTGCGGTAATGGTCTCGTTTTCATCCAGTGGCAGCAAGTTCACCATTGGGCGACCTTTGGCACCACGTGAGGCTTGCGGCACTTCATAGACTTTCAGACGGTAGACCTTACCAACGTTGGTAAAGCAAAGTACCGTCGCATGACTTGACGTCACAATCAGATGTTGAATGTAATCATCTTCTTTCATGCTGGTCGCAGACTTACCACGGCCACCACGACGCTGTGCAGCGTAATCAGACAATGGTTGAGTTTTCGCATAACCTGATTTCGATACCGTCAGAACCATTTGCTCTTCAGGAATCAGATCTTCACGAGAGAAATCGATACGTGACTCGACAATCGACGTTTTACGCGCATCGCCATACTGCTGAAGAATCAAGGCCAGCTCTTCACGAATGACATTCATCAACAGATTAAAGTCATTCAAAATTGCAGTCAGTTCAGCAATTTGTGACAGGATTTCACTATATTCAGCATGTAACTTGTCTTGTTCCAGACCAGTTAAACGATGCAAGCGAAGTTCCATAATTGCATTCACCTGGGTTGGTGACAGACGATAAATCTCGCCATCCAAACCAAACGGGCGACTTGGGTCTTCACCTTCAATCTCATCTGGGCGTACAGAAACTGAACCGGCTTTTTCCAGCAAGGCCAAAACACCGCCACCAGCCCACTCACCTGCCTGCAAACGCTCACGCGCTTCAGCCGGATTCGCAGAACTCTTGATGGTTTCGATGATGGCATCAATATTCGCCAGGGCAACGGTTAAACCTTCCAAGATATGACCACGTTCACGCGCTTTGCGTAATTCGAACATAGTACGACGCGTGACCACTTCCTGACGGTGACGGATAAACGCGGCAATGATGTCTTTCAGGTTCATCAATTTTGGTTGGCCATTGTCCAGACAAACCATGTTGATGCTGAAAGAGTTTTCAAGTTGCGTGTTCTGGAACAGGTTGTTCACGATCACTTCAGCGTTTTCACCGCGCTTCAGGTCAATCGCGATACGCATACCGTCTTTGTCAGACTCGTCACGAAGCTCTGAAATACCTTCCAGTTTTTTCTCTTTAACCAGTTCAGCAATACGCTCAATGGTTTTTGCTTTATTAACCTGATATGGAATTTCAGTGAAGACAATCGTGGTGCGGCCATTCTTCGGATCTTCTTCGAAATGGTATTTACCACGGATATGCAAACGGCCCTTACCGGTACGGTATGCATCGACGATACCTGATTTACCGTAAATGATGCCGCCTGTCGGGAAATCCGGACCAGAAATATGTTCCATCAATCCTTCAATGCTGATTTGAGGATCATTGGCATAGGCCAGACACGCATTCACAACTTCAGTCATGTTATGCGGCGCCATATTGGTCGCCATACCAACTGCAATACCGGTAACACCATTAATCAATAAGTTCGGTACACGGGTTGGCATGACTTGAGGAATACGCTCAGAGCCATCGTAGTTGTCTTCCCACTCGACGGTATCTTTTTCAAGATCCGCTAACAGTTCGTGGGTCAGTTTACGCATACGTACTTCGGTATAACGCATGGCTGCTGCACTATCGCCATCGACCGAACCGAAGTTACCTTGACCATCAACCAATTGGTAACGCAAGCTGAAATCTTGCGCCATACGTACAATGGTTTCGTATACGGCAGAATCACCATGCGGGTGATATTTACCAATCACGTCACCGACTACACGTGCAGACTTTTTATAAGCTTTGTTATAGTCATTGCCTAATTCGTGCATTGCGAAAAGCACACGACGATGAACAGGTTTTAAACCATCTCGTACATCGGGCAATGCACGTGACACAATCACGCTCATCGCATAATCGAGATATGAGCTTTTAAGTTCATCCTCAATGGCAATCGGTCTAATTTCCGATACGCTCATGCATACTCCTTATTCTACAAGCCAATTTTGGCTTGTATTTATATGTCGTAAAACTAGCAAAATCATTAACTCAAACGACTGAGTTAAAAACTAAAATACAGCCCTAAATTATAGCATAAACACTTGTATTTTTGTGTCGAAATATTCAGCTTAACCTTGTTAATTATCTTCATTTTAGTGATCATTTTCTTGTTATTTCAAAACCGAAAATCAGCGCATCCAGACAGGATTTTTCAATACCCAAAATTTTGAGAAATACAGGAGTACAAAAACAAAATGCGCCAATCAACTGGCGCATCTTCATCGTTTTTTCTATATTTTTATTGTGCCTGGTTCAGTACTTTACGATAGCTCAGCACGGCCACAATCAATAAAACTGGCAATAACATTTCTACCCCTTCCTCAATGGTCATAATCATGATTTGAGTATGTGGCACCAACTGGATGCCGAATTCTTCTTTCAGGGTTGAAGTCGTGCGATCGAGCACTTTGCTCAGTCCGCCACAGGCAATGGTGAGAAAGATAAAAAAATGTGCAATATTCAAAGAATTCTTCATGCTTCGTATGGTTTGAACCAGCTTTTTCGCCAGTACCAGAAAGACAAAAATAATGCCGAGCAATAAAATAAATCCGAGCAGCTTATCCATGAGCGGAATTTCAGCACTGCGATAGAAATTAGTTTTGATAAAACTCATTTCAAACACCTGCTTATGGAAATCCATTTCCCGTAATCCCAACAATGTCGCTGCTATAGCCGTAAACACTCGGGTATTAGGTTTGATTTCAACATTAAGCAAACACAGCACTGCCAGCAAGTACCATAACCATGGACTCATGACTTCAAAAGCGCCTGATTCACTAAATAAATACTGAGTTACCGAAGCTGGTGCATTCAGGGCAGTATGAATACAAATACCCAGATAAAGCGCAATCAGCAAAAAACTAATAAACAGGATATGGGCGGCTTTGGAAAAGGACATGATTAAAAACAGGAGAAAAAGCAAACCGGGATTTTATCACTTTTCATGCAAATGAAATACTCTAGTTTCGACTGTAGAGTATTTTTAAAATTTTTGCATAAAAAAAACGCCCTTGGACAAAACAGTAAAGCATTGCTTTCACTGCTTGCACAAGAGCGTATTTTGAACCCGATTCAGAAATTAGATTTTAGAAACCAATTCTGGAATTACAGTGTTCAGGTCACCGACTAACCAGTAGTCAGCGACTGCATTGATTGGCGCTTCTTCATCTTTGTTGATCGCAACGATCACTTTAGATTCTTTCATACCAGCCAAATGCTGAATCGCACCAGAGATACCTACAGCGATGTACAGGTCAGGTGCAACGATTTTACCAGTTTGACCCACTTGCATATCGTTTGGTACGAAGCCAGCATCTACCGCAGCACGTGATGCACCTTGAGCAGCACCAAGCTTGTCAGCCAATGGATCAAGGATCTTGTGATAGTTCTCACCAGAACCTACACCACGACCACCAGAAACCACAATACGCGCAGCTGTCAGTTCAGGACGTTCAGATTTTACGATTTCTTCGTTGATAAACTTAGAAATACCCGCATCACCCGTAGACGCAGCAGCTTCAACAGCAGCAGAACCGCCCTCAGCAGCTACAGCATCAAATGCTGTACCACGAACAGTCGCCAATACGATGTTTTCGCCTGATTCTACAGTTGCAATTGCGTTACCTGCATAGATCGGACGTTTGAAAGTCTTAGGACCATCTACCGCAATGATGTCAGTGATCATGCTTACGTCAAGAAGCGCAGCTGCACGTGGTAAAATATTTTTACCAGTTGTTGTAGAAGCAGCAAGGATATGTGTATAGCCTTTACCTAATTCAGCAACAAGTTTAGCCACGTTTTCAGCCAATTGGTTTGCATAAGCAGCGTCATCAGCAAGCAATACTTTGCTTACGCCCGCAACTTTAGCCGCTTGGTCAGCAACTACCTGAGCGCCAGAACCAGCAACCAATACAGTGATATCACCACCGATTTTTTGCGCTGCAGCAACAACGTTTAAAGTAGCAGCGTTTAATGCTTTGTTGTCGTGCTCAGCGATAACTAAAATACTCATGATTTTTATCCTTCTGTATTAGATCACTTTCGCTTCGTTTTTCAATTTTTCTACAAGTTCATCTACAGACTTCACTTGTACGCCAGCTTTACGCTCTGCAGGTGATTCAACTTTCACTGTTTTCAGTTTAGTTGCAGGGTTTACACCGAAATCTGCAGGTGACTTGGTATCAAGCGGTTTTTTACGCGCTTTCATAATGTTTGGAAGTGCCGCATAACGTGGCTCGTTCAAACGCAAGTCAGTTGTAATGATTGCTGGAAGTGTCAGTTCAACAGTTTGTAAACCGCCGTCTACTTCACGTGTTACTTGTACTTTATCGCCATCTACTTTTACTTCAGAAGCGAAGGTACCTTGACCTGCACCCATTAGAGCGCCAAGCATCTGACCAACCTGATTCGAGTCATCATCAATTGCTTGCTTACCTAGAAGGATCAATTGTGGTTGTTCAGCGTCAACAACGCCTTTCAGAATTTTAGCGATTTCCAGCGCACCCAGTTGGCTGTCATCAGCTTCAACCAGAATACCGCGGTCAGCACCAAGCGCCATTGCAGAACGGATCTGTTCTTGGGCTTCTTTAGGACCAATAGAAACAACAATGATTTCTGAAACAGTTCCTTTTTCTTTTAAACGAACCGCTTCTTCCACTGCGATTTCACAGAATGGATTAATTGACATTTTAACGTTAGTTAAGTCAACACCACTGTTGTCCGGTTTAACACGAACTTTAACGTTGGCATCAACCACACGTTTTACAGCAACAAGAGCCTTCATGTAATCCTCGGCTGTTTTAGCAAATGTAAATGTTGAGAAAAGTTAGTGTAACTCTTCACTTAAATTTTTTTAGGTGCCCTATCTTGCAATGTGTACGGCATTTCGGTCAAGTCACAATTCAACAAAGAGGTGTAAAAATGCGTAATTTTCCCTGAACGATGCGTTCACAATTAATTGTTATCGTTTTATTACAATGAAATGTATCAATATTTACTTAAAATTTAACCATTGATTTATATTATTTTTTTATCTGATTAATCACATCAGAAGTTTTGATTGATCACATTTAATTTAAATTGATTTAAAGCAGCTTGAAGCAAAACAGCCGGAATATACGTATGTCAGCTTTTGTCATTTTGGACAGAACTATTTTTGAGAGCGAATTAAACCCCATATAAAGACAAATTGACCAAATAATAAACCAGCGCATTGAATTCTACGCCTACACAGTGAATGTTTAATTTCAAATCTTCGCAATTATAAAAAAAGCATACTGCGAAGAGTATGCTTCTTTACAGCCAGATTAATTAATGATTAACCAGCTTGCGGCAAGTGCCAGTAAACCACCAGAAGTTCCATCTACCCATTTTTGTTTACGTTCATCCATTTGGGTTTTTTGGCTGATTTTGCTGAATAAAATACTTAAGCCACAATACACCACAAAAATCAGACTGATAAAAATAAAGGACAGAATCAAACCTTGACTGACAGTATTGGCCGATTTATCAATAAACTGCGGCAAAATCGCAAAATAAATCAACATGCCTTTCGGATTTAACAGTGCGGTAAAAAAACCTTTTTTAATCGGATTGGCTGAGGTCTTTTTCTCAATGTTCAGCGCGTTTTTACTGAATACCGATTTGAGCAAACCAAAGGCCAGATACAGCAGATAAGCAATCCCGAGCCAGCGAATCGTTTCAAACAGCACCGGAAAAGAGACAATAATAGCCGCAATCCCGAGTGCCACCAGAATAGAATGCACCAGATAACCGCAACACACCCCTAAGGTTGCCATCATGCCTGCTTTTGCATCTTTACCCATCACTTGAGACAGGATAAATAACATATCGGGTCCAGGCGTAAAAATTAGGGGAAGCACGGTCAGTGCAAAGAGTACAAATACAGACATTTCCTTTTCCTTTCAAACTCCAGAAAGTGAAATAAGTATCTGCGATTTTTTACAAAATTGGCTTTCATTTTATTTTATAATAAGTATTATTTTTCGAATATTATTCTAATTTATGAAAATATCCACCAAGTCTGTGCGGGTAAAGCTTGATCGAATTGATAAAAATATCATTCGACATTTACAGGCCAATGGCCGTATTCAGAATAATGATCTGGCACGTGAAATCGGACTTTCACCTTCATCCTGTTTACGCCGGGTGAAATTGCTGGAAGATGCAGGCGTGATTCAGAATTACACGACTATTGTCGACCAACAAAAAATTGGTTTTCAGCTGATTTTATTTTCGCGCATCTGGCTGGTCGGTCAGGATGCC
Source organism: Acinetobacter sp. TWP2-2-3 (assembly GCF_049896445.1). Classification (GTDB taxonomy): domain Bacteria; phylum Pseudomonadota; class Gammaproteobacteria; order Pseudomonadales; family Moraxellaceae; genus Acinetobacter. The sequence continues at coordinate 299,858 of NZ_JAFCUI010000002.1, read as the reverse complement.
GAAACCATTGATACCTTTATTGAGGCGATGAAAGAATTGCCGCAAGTGATGGAGTGCTACATTATTTTGGGAGAGAGCGATGCCATGTTGAAAGTTGTGGTGCCTGATCTGGAAAGTTACCGTAAATTTCAGTCGACCCATCTGACCAAAAAAAATGGTATTACCAGTGTCAAAACAGATTTACCGAGTCAGATTATTAAACAGAGTTTCCAGCTGCCTTTAGAAGATTTATAGGCAAACTGATTTTAGACAACGACGCTATGTTCTTAATTTAAGATTTGCATAATCGTATGCTTGCTTAAACCATAACATGTGCTGCAAGCGCATAGATTGAAAGTTCTACTATAAGAAAAGGTTGCCTATAGAAGACAACCTTTTCCTCTTGAGCAAAGCCAAATCACAGGACTGAATCTTATTTTTATGTTATGTGGATGCTTCAGAATTTACTCAGTTTCTTGTGCTAAAAAATCACGATGTACATGGCTTAAATCTACCAGCTCATAGTCTGCCAATTCAAAAATTTGCCAAATTGCAATCGCATCTTCTTTTAAATCGACTGCCTGGGTCGCACGATTCGACAATTGCCATTGCAAATCAGAAATCCATAAATAGTATTGCCTAGTCGCCGCATTAAAGGCCTGAACTTTTCCATCGGCATTAATCCCTTGAATGATGGCGCCTTCGGGTAAGGTCGCTTCAAGATTGGGTAAGCTAATGTCCACAAAATGCTTGATTTGTCGCAAACCATAACCTGCAAACATTTCTTTTTGAGCTTCACTTAACTGTGCATATTTTTGCTCTATATCTGCAATTACCAGTGTGTCCATGTCACCTCCCATCGGTCAAATGCTGAGACGCTGCTCAGCAATATTTCATTTTAAATATTAAATACTAGTTATTGTTATACCTGAAATGGCGCATTTAACGAATAAGACAATAGTGAAATGCTTACCCGAACGCCAATGTTCAGTTCAATTCCATTTTAAGGTTTATATATGAAAGTTTTGTGCCAAAAATACAATTTTCATGATTTTTATTCTATAACACTTCGCACATGATCATTCTTCTTTATGTTGTGCACGTGGATGGGCCTGATCATAAATCTGGGCCAGATGATCAAAATCGACATGGGTGTAAATTTGCGTGGTGGTTAAATTGCTGTGACCCAGCATTTCCTGCACGGCTCGTAAGTCCCGGCTATTCGACAACATATGACTGGCAAAACAATGTCTTAATAAATGTGGATGCAGATCGACATTGACGCCTGCGCGCTGTGCCTGAAACTTGACCCGATTTTCAATTTGTCTTGCACCGAGCGGATTGCCTTTCTGGGTAATAAATACATTCGCCTCCGGCACAAAATCACCATTCCATAAGGGATAGACTTGCAACCAGGCCATCACGCTGTCTTTGGCCTTGGAGCCAAAAGGCACAATCCGGGTTTTATTGCCTTTACCAGTAATGCGTAATAACTGCCGGTTGAAATCAATATCTTTAATTCTCAGGCTTTGCAGTTCTGCCAGACGCAACCCACTCGAATAAAGCAATTCCAAAATCGCTTTGTCCCGGAGCCACATTTGCTGCTGTATTTCATTTTCGGGCGCAGGCTGATCAATAATCTGGTTGACTGTTTCAATATCCACCATGCCCGGCAAAGGACGCGATTGACGTTTTAACTGAAAATCATCCGCCGGATTAAAAGCCATATGCTGAGCCTGCTCGGCCCATTTCATAAACTGGCGAATAGCCGAAAGCATACGTTGCAGGCTGCTAGGACTGAGCTGATGCTGTTCAACTTTTTCAGCCAGAAACTGGCGTAAATCGGTGGCTTCCACATCGTTTAAATTGAGCTGCTCACGCTGGCAAAACTCTAAAAAATCCGAGACATCACGTTCATAGGCTTGCAAGGTATGTTTGGACTGGTTTTGGATTTCACGTTCTTTCAGCCACATATTGAGCAAGAGTTGAGGTGGGACAATCACTGCTTGCTCCATTTAGAGTTGCTCCAAATAATCTTGAATCAGCATTGCAACCTGATCTGCATGCGTATTGGCAAAGAAATGATCTCCACCTTGGATAATATGCAATTTTGCATTTTTAAAAATTCCTGCCAAGTATTGTCCAAGCTGAACAGTACTTAAAGGATCATGATCGCCCCAGATCAGCAAGATCGGAACGTCCAGACTTGCGAGCTGAACGCGGCTAAATTCAGTTTGGTCTTGTTCAAACCAGTCCGGCGCTGTTTTAAACAGTTCACGATAATCTGTTCGCCAGTCTGCACAATGAAAAGTTTTTAAATTCAGACCACCAGATGTCGCCAACAATACCAGCCCTTTGACTTTCTGTGGATGCTTAAGTGCCAACCCAACGGCCAAGACACCGCCCATAGACTGGGCAATCAGAATGGAATCATCCTCAATTTTTTCTTTCACGAATTCTTGCAGATCATACAGGTTTTGAATGGCCAAATTTGGTGCTACGCCATCAAAGCCCGGATAGGCAATGACTTGCTGATCTGGATATTTGGTTAATGCTGCCCTTAATGGCTGCCAAAAGTGCTGGCTTCCTGAAGCACCCGGCAGGAAAACAAGCGTATTCATCTCGGTCAAATTCTACGGTTTTTCCCATCCTAGCATAAAAAAAGCACCATCGATCAGACAGTGCTTTTTTCTCAAGCGGAACCAAGCTTAACCCTGGAAATAACGTAAATCCAGACGTCCTTCATATACGGTCGCCGTTGGTCCGGTCATCCAGACCACATCACCTTCTTTCCATTCAATTTGCAGCTTGCCGCCTGCCAGTTCAACTTCGACTTTACTCGACAGCAGACCACGACGCATACCTGAAATTGCGGCAGCACAGGCACCTGTACCACAAGCTAAGGTCTCGCCTACACCACGCTCGTACACACGTAAACGTGCATGTTTTTCATCAATAATCTGCATAAAGCCAGCATTGACTCGTGCCGGGAAGCGCGCATGTGATTCAACTTGTGGACCAATACGTGCGACATCGGCAGCAATCACATCCGGTACGATTGTCACCGCATGTGGATTCCCCATATTGACCACATCAATGGTCAGCTTTTCACCGCCAGCAAGATCGATGTCATACAGGCTCTCCGGCGCATCAGCTACAAATGGAATTTCCTGAGGCAAAAATTTTGGATAACCCATATTGACCCGTACCCAGCCATTCGCACCCAATTCCGGCTCAACAATACCAGATTTGGTTTGCACCTTGATTTTGGTTTTGGTGGTGAGCTGACGATCATGTACAAATTTGGCAAAACAGCGCACGCCATTGCCACATTGCTCCACTTCCGAACCATCGGCATTAAAAATCCGGTATTTAAAGTCTGCACTTGGCACATCGGGTGGCTCAACCACCAAGAGTTGATCAAAACCAATGCCGAAGTTACGGTTGGCCAAACGCTGAATGGTCAAAGTGTCTAAATAAGCACGCTGGCTGATCAGGTCAACCACCATAAAGTCATTGCCCAGACCATGCATCTTGGTAAATTCTAATAACATCCTGATTTATCCTTAAGGCAATAAACGCTCACGTTCCCAGAGTGATTCAATCGTTTCACGTTCACGAATCAAATGCGCCTGATCAGCGTCGACCATTACTTCAGCAGCACGACCACGGCTGTTGTAGTTTGAGCTCATCACAAAACCGTATGCACCAGCGCCAAGTACAGCCAGCACATCATTTTCCTTGATCGCAAGCTCGCGCTCTTTACCCAGGAAATCACCAGTTTCACAAATTGCACCCACGACATCCCATTCTTTCGTTTCGATATCGGTACGAGGTGTAACAGATTGAATGTCCATCCATGCTTCATATAAAGCAGGACGAATCAGGTCATTCATCGCAGCATCAATAATCGCGAAATTACGGTGATTCGTTGGTTTTAATAGATCCACTTTAGTCAGCAGCACACCTGCATTGGCAGAGATACTACGTCCCGGTTCCATATACACTTTCAAGCCCAATTTTTCTAAAGCTGGACGTAGCGCATTGGCATATTCTTCAACCGACGGCGGGGTTTCATCTTTATACGTCACACCCAGACCACCGCCGATATCGATGTGTTTGAGGTGAATGCCCAGCTCTTTTAACTGGTCGATCATCACAATGACACGATCCAGTGCATCCACAAATGGCTGGGTTTCAGTCAGCTGTGAACCGATATGGCAGTCAATCCCAACCACATCCAGATTTGGCAATGACGCTGCATATTGATAAGTTTCAAACACGCTATCAGACGGAATACCGAATTTATTTTCTTTTAAGCCGGTTGAAATATAAGGATGGGTTTTGGCATCGACATCAGGATTCACACGTAATGAAATCGGCGCTTTGATATTTAATTCAGCCGCAACCTTCTGGATACGATCCAGCTCGGCATAAGATTCCACGTTGAAACAGGCAATGCCGACTTCCAACGCTTTTTTGATATCCGCTTCAGATTTACCCAAGCCCGAAAATACGATTTTCGATGCATCACCACCGGCTTTCAGCACACGCGCCAATTCACCACCGGTCACAATATCAAAACCGGCACCCTGTTTGGCCAATACATTCAATACCGCAAGATTAGAGTTGGACTTTACCGCAAAACAGATTTGATGGTCGATAAAATCAAAAGCACGGTCCATATCTAAAAAATGCTTTTCCAAAGTGGCTTTAGAATAAACATAGAGTGGTGTGCCGAATTGCTCCGCGAGCTGTTGTAATGAACATTGCTCAGCGTGCAATACCCCATTAATGCGGGTGAAACTCATGAAGGTATCCTTTCTGTGAAAGCGTTATGGTGTGGTTTTAACGTCTGAATCTGTAGGTGCAGCAAACTGTTGTTGCACGGGTGCCTCGCGTTTTTCATCGGACGCTTTAGGCTCAGTTTCAGTATTTTTGTATAACAGATACTTGGCACGCTTGTCGTAATTCGGATCATTCGGCAAGTGCAAAGCACCTGACTGTCCACAACCTGCAAGAACAAGACCTGTCGCTAAGATACTGATGTAGCAAATGACTTGGCGCATCTGACCACCTAATGTAATAGTTTCGATGAAGTATAACGCGATCATTCGGCATGACCCAAGCGTTAAACGCTAGAGAGTATCTTTAGACAAAAAAAAACGCCAGCAGATCGCTGACGTTTTTATTGATAAGGTTTATTTATGTTTCTGTTTATAGAAACCAAAATAGCCAATGATTAACAGGATAAACCAGATCGGACTGATCATCAGTGCCTGGCGGGTATCCTCTTCCAGCGCCAAGACCACGATCATGCTTAGGAAGAAAATAATCACGACCCAACAAGTCACTAAACCACCTGGCAACTTAAAAGTTGACTTTGCATGTAGTTCTGGACGTGTTTTGTAATACACGATATAGCTCCAGATAATGATGATCCAGACACAAATAAACAGAATCGTGGATAAAGTCGTTGCCAAGGTAAAGGCCCGAACGGTATCCGGAACAAAATACTGAAGTGCTGCACCCAGCAACAAACACACGGCAGAAAAATACAGGGCATTTGCAGGCACTGCGCGACGGTTCAAGCGACCAAAGGCAACCGGTGCCTGCTCTTCACGCGACAGACCAAACAGCATACGGCTGGTCGAGAATACGCCACTGTTCATCGATGACATCACCGAGGACAATACCACCAGGTTCATGATAATCGCAGCCGCTGCAATGCCAGCCTGACTGAACAGGTTTACAAAGGGCGAAACATTCGGGTCAATCTGGTTCCATGGAGTTACTGACATCACAATGAGCAGTGCCAATACATAGAAAATAATGATACGGATCGGAATAGAGTTCACCGCTTTTGGCAGGTTCTTTTCCGGATCTTTGGTTTCAGCCGCGGTAGTCCCCACCAGTTCCACCCCCACAAAGGCAAAGATGGCAATCTGGAAACCGGCCAGGAAGCCCATGGCACCCGTTGGGAACAAACCGCCATGCTCCCAGATATGACTAAAGGATGCGACCGTACCAACATCATTGGTAAAGCCAGTAAACACCATCCACAGACCAACAGCAATCAGCACCACAATGGCGATAATTTTGACCAGGGCAAACCAGAATTCCATTTCACCAAACAGTTTTACCGTGACCAGATTCAGCCCCATGATAAACACAATCGCGGCAACACTGATCATGACGCCTTCTTCAGGGCTAAAGGGCAAACCATTATTGAAGAATTGCAGATAATAAATAATGGCTGACAGATCTGCAATCCCGATGGTGATCCAGCACAGCCAGTAGGTCCAGCCAACAAAGTATCCGGCCCAAGGCCCGATCAGATCCGTGGCAAAATCAATAAATGATTTATATTGTAAATTGGAGAGCAACAACTCACCCAATGCACGCATCACCAGAAAGACCATAAAACCGATGATCATATAGATCACCAGAATCGAAGGACCTGCGAGACTGATGGTTTTACCCGAACCCATAAACAGGCCGGTTCCGATGGCGCCCCCAATGGCAATTAACTGTAGGTGCCGATTGGACAAACTCCGCTTTAATTCACCGTGCTCTGCCGACGAATTGTTATGTTTTTCTGACATTATTAATTACAACTTTGAGTTTTACTCGCGACAAATTAACGTAAAAAATGCTGAATACAAAAATAAAATTTGCATCATTTGTATTTCCTGATTAATTGAAGAAGTTAATTTATTTTTCTTATATCGCTCTACGGTTACACTTCTGCTTTATTTTTGACCTGTGATATTCCAGTAATTTCTTGTCAAATTTTTAAAACTGTGTAAAAAATAGAACACTATTCAGTCAATTTATGCATTCAGGATGAATGTATCTGGCATAGCAATTGCTTTTTAATCAATACCTCGAACTACACAGACATGGATCAATAAGAAGAATTTTATGCAAAATTTACAAAGTTTAATGGAAACTTTAAGCGGCTGGGTCTGGGGCCCTTATATGCTGGTACTAATTGTTGGTACCGGGATCTTCCTTACCTTTCGTTTATTGTTCTGGCAGTTCCGCATGTTGCCTTTAGCCTTTAAACAGGTCTTTGGCAAGCACCCTGACCATTCAGGGGACATTTCCCAATTCGCCTCATTGATGACCGCACTCTCTGCCACGATTGGTACCGGTAATATTGCCGGCGTAGCCACTGCCTGTGTCCTCGGGGGTCCGGGCGCCGTGTTCTGGATGTGGATGACCGCCCTGTTTGGTATGGCCACCAAATATGGCGAAGGTGTTCTGGCAGTCAAATACCGAGTCAAAAATGAAAAAGGTGAAATGTCGGGTGGTCCGATGTACTACATCGAGCGTGGTCTGAAATGGAAATGGCTGGCACTGATTTTTGCCTTGTTCGGGACACTGGCTTCTTTTGGAATCGGCAGTTCAGTACAGTCGAATACTGTAGCACTGGCGGTTGAAAACAGCTTGGGCATCGAAACCTGGATGACCGGTATCGTCATTACCGCCTTTTCAGCACTGGTGATTCTCGGCGGAATTCAAACCATTTCTCGCGCTTCTTCAGTAATTGTTCCAGTTATGGCCCTGGGCTATGTTGCAGGGGGAGTGACGATTATCATCAACAATCTGGAGTTAGTCGCTCCAGCCCTGAAAATGATCTTTACCTATGCCTTTACCGGTGAGGCTGCTGTAGGTGGTGCGATTGGCGCAGCGATTCGTTATGGTGTAGCGCGTGGAGTATTCTCCAACGAAGCCGGTATGGGTTCTGCACCGATTGCGGCCGCAGCAGCGAAAACCGATCATCCGGCCCGTCAAGGTCTGGTGTCTATGACTGGTACCTTTATTGATACGATTATCGTCTGTTCGATTACCGGTATTGTACTGGTGATGGGTTATATCATGGCCGGCAACTCATTCGGTGACCAGACCGGCGCAGTATTGACCATCAGCGCGTTTGACAAACTGTTGCCTGGGATCGGCGGCTGGATTGTGACCCTCGGGATTATTTTCTTTGCTTATTCCACCATCTTGGGTTGGAGCTACTATGGCGAGAAATGTGCCACTTATTTGCTCGGTGAGAAGTTTGTGCTGCCCTATCGCATTATTTATATCGCTTCGGTATTTATTGGCTGTGTGGCGACCCTTGATCTGGTTTGGCTCTTCGCCGATACCTTTAATGGGCTCATGGCGGTTCCAAACTTAATTGCACTATTGCTTTTATCCGGAGTGATTGCCAAGGAATCGAAAGACTTTATTGCAAGACGTAAATCTGGTGAACTTTATTAATTGATAAGCTATTTAATTACTCAACTTAAATAGTAAAGAGCCACGTCAATCGTGGCTTTTTCTGCTTAATCTTTTCCATTTTTCATTATGAAAATTTAGCAACGCAAACCACCCCATTGTGGTACTTTGCTATCAGACTCGAGTTCAAGCGCCAGAGCCAAAGAAAGAACAAAAAACTGAATGCCTTCAATTTTCATATTGCCCTGTTCATCTTCCAGATACTCACTCAGTTTTTGATAGGTTTTATGATGCAGATCAAAAGGTACATCCAGATAAAGCCCACCCAGGTAGATTTCACTATGGACGGTTTGATCCACACCTAAACACGGCATATACACAATCCCCTGTTGCTCTAGCCAGCCGATTAACATTTGGCGAACCGAGTTTGCATCCCGATCTGGATGTACATAATGATCAAAATGCACAAATAACACATCACGGTTTTTTTCACGTGCGATCGCATCAATATGTTTGAGCAATTGTGACAAGATCTGTTCCATTCCAGCATAACAAGATGGGCATTATAGACGGCGTTGACGCACAGCATTCAAATCAGCATAAATAAAAACGACAAGACTTGTCGTAAAAACCATGATTTTTCAGGTGAAAGACTTGGTTTTCGATGGCATTCACCGCTATGCTGTCACTCAATTTCAATCGCTTCATCTTCAAATATGGCTAAAGCAAAAAGTGTGTATCGTTGTGAACAATGTGGTGCCGATCATCCAAAATGGTCGGGGCAGTGTTCTGAATGCGGGGAATGGAACAGCCTGGTTGAGGTGACCATTGCACCGGCAGTAACGCATCGTGCACAGCCAAAAATTGGTGGTGGATACGCAGGCCAGGCGTCCAGCATCACGACTTTAAATCAGGTCTCAGTCTCTCATGAAACCCGTCTGCCGACGGGGATCAATGAATTTGACCGGGTTCTGGGTGGCGGACTGGTAACAGGTTCCGTCGTTCTGATTGGCGGTGATCCCGGAATTGGTAAATCGACTATTTTGCTGCAAACAGCCGCGCACATGGCTTCTGCCAAAAATTCGGCCTTATATGTCACCGGTGAAGAATCCTTGTCTCAGGTCGCGCTACGTGCCCAGCGTCTGGATCTGCCGACCGATCAGCTCAAAGTTATGGCCGAAACCTGTGTTGAACGTATTTGTGAAGTATTGGCCCAACAACGCCCTGCGGTGGCTATTCTAGACTCTATTCAAACCCTGTACACCGAGACCTTACAATCTGCACCAGGTGGTGTCTCACAAATTCGTGAATCAGCGGCCTTGTTGACCCGTTTTGCCAAAAATAGTGGCACGTCTTTGTTTCTGGTCGGTCATGTAACCAAAGAAGGCGCACTGGCCGGCCCACGTGTACTGGAACATATGGTGGACTGTGTGCTGTATTTTGAAGGCCAGTCGGATTCACGTTACCGGATGATCCGAGCGGTCAAAAACCGTTTTGGTGCGGTCAATGAGCTCGGTGTGTTCGGCATGACCGATAAAGGTCTGCGCGAAGTGTCCAATCCTTCAGCCATCTTTTTAAGCCGTTATGATGAAGCGATTCCCGGTTCGATTGTAATGATCAGCCGCGAAGGTACGCGCCCGCTACTGGTTGAGGTTCAGGCACTGGTCGATGATGCGCATGGTCAGCCACGACGCGTAGCGCTTGGTTTGGATCAGAACCGTCTAAATATGCTCCTTGCAGTCATGCATCGGCATGGTGGTGTGCAAACCTCCGGCCAGGATGTGTATGTCAATATTGTCGGTGGATTGAAAATTACCGAAACAGGTTCGGATCTGGCGGTACTTCTCGCCTGCGCTTCCAGCATTCGTGGCAAAGCCTTACCGCAACAGCTGGCGGTTTTTGGGGAAGTCGGACTGTCTGGAGAGATTCGCCCTGTGCCGAACGGTCAGGAACGGCTAAAAGAAGCGATTAAACATGGTTTTAAATACATTATTGTCCCTCGCGGCAATGCACCGCAAAAATCCATCGAGGGCGTGCAAATTATTGCAGTTGCGCGTTTACATGAAGCCTTGAGCGAGGCAATGGCGCTGAGTGATGAACTCAATTAACTGTAAACCGGCTCATTTCGTACAAAGAGCAAAAAAATACAGATTTTTGATTGAAATTCCACACAAAGCCTATATAAATAGACTGTACAAACAGGTTTTATTCTCATAGGAAAAATGAATGGAAGTTCGACAGCGCGGTTTGATCACAGGTATCTTGACAGCAGTTTTATTGGTTGCGCCTTTTGCAGCTGAAGCAAAACGTGCCGGTGGCGGTAAAAGTCACGGCATGCAACGTTCTGCACAACCTACTCAATCTTATCAACAACCTCGTCAAGCTGCGCCTGCTCAACAAGCGCCAGTTGCCGGTGCTGCAACCCAGCAAAAATCCGGTCCGGGTGTCGGCGGCATGGTTGCCGCGGGTGTAGCCGGTGCTGCGATTGGTGCAGTTGCTGCCAATGCCTTGGCGGATGATCAAAGTGTAGCAGCATCTGAAGCTCAGGCTGCTCAAGCCGAAGAGGAAAAAGGTGGTATTCCAGGCTGGATCTGGATCCTTCTTGCTGCTGCTGTTGCCTTCTTCATTTTCCGTAAGATGGGCGCAAAAAAAAAAGTAGCTTCTAACCCATACGCACCAAATAGCGGTGCTGGTAATACAGCACCTTTTGGTCAGGCACCGACTGCACCTCGCGGTGGTGACAGTACCAATATTTTTGGTCAGAATGTGGGTGGTCAAACGTCAAGCAACAATGCTCCGTTCGGTTCTGCTCCGGTAAATAACGCGCCTTTTGGTGCAGCTTATACCCAAAGTGGCAGCCAGTTACCGGATGGTACTGAACCTGCAGCATTCTTGCGTGTAGCGCGTCAGCGTTTTAACCATATTCAGTCCATGAATACAGCAAGCAACATTTCTGAAATTCAGCGTTATCTGACTCCTGAACTTTATCAGTCAATGTATAACGACATCATGAGCAATCAGGATCAGGATGTTGCCGAGTTTTCAAATCTGAATGCGATGGTCGTCGACTCATCGACTGACAATGGCCAGTATATTGTCAGCGTACGCTTTACAGGTACGGTAAGCGAAGACTTAAACAGCTTGCCGCAACCGTTCGCAGAAATCTGGCATTTCACCAAACCAGCAGGTTCAAATCAGGACTGGGTGGTTGCAGGTATTCAGCAAGACTAATCGTGAATAAATGAAGTTTAGACAGCGGCCTTCGAGCCGCTGTTTTTATTTTCAAGCCTTACATTTTGATCTTTTTTAATTCCCTTCCCCCTCTCTTTTTTAACCTAACTTCCAGTTTTACTTATTTTTCATATAAATAGTTCAACAACCCATATTTAAAATCTAAACAATAATTGTTATCATTATCATTAATTAATTCATAAGTTTGTAAATAGAATTTTCGATGATGAATAGTCCGAATATGCAAGCCATAGCGACTGGAACAGTTACTGCACCGAAACCATCAAGCAAAAATAAAGTCAAAGCAAATATGCTGGCTTATCGTGGGATGATTTTATATCGCTTTATTCTGGCGGGTGCTGGCGGTTATCTACTGGCTACACTGGCAACGATCTTGATTGCCCAGCTTTTTATCGACAGTGGAAGCAGTGCAGCCATGTCCGCCACCCTGATTGGCTTTAGCTTGAATGCTGCTGCATTTATCTGGGTATTTATTGTGAATAAGACGCTCAAAGCTACGCTCGGGATCGCGATTCCCGGTGTTTTACTCTATATCGCCTATAAGCTTTTAGGAAATTGAGATGAGAGTAGATGCAAAACCCGAAGGTCCACGCCAGTCGATGTCGTGGTTGCATACTTGGGCCAGTCTGATTTTAGGCTGGCTTTTATATGCGATTTTCTTGACCGGAACCTTAAGCTTTTTCCAGAACGAAATTACCGTCTGGATGAAACCGGAATTTCATCAATCAGTTCCACCAAAGACTCAAATCGAACAAACCCGTGTGGCACTGGCTTATCTGCAACAGCACCATCCGGATGCTGGCAGCTGGGCAATCCAGCTTCCTAACTCACGCCAAAACACTACCACCCTGACTATTCGTAGTGCCAGCGAAGATCCGCGTGCCCGTCGTGGCGGTACCCGCGTGACGATTGACAGCACCACGGGGGAAGTTTTGCAAGCGCGTGAAACACGTGGCGGTTCATTCTTATACCGTTTCCACTTTGAATTATATGGTTTGCCAAGGATCTGGGCACGCTGGATTGTCGGCGTTGCGACCCTGCTCATGCTGGTGGCAATCATCAGCGGTGTCATTACCCATAAGAAAATTTTCAAGGATTTTTTTACTTTCCGTCCCGGCAAAGGTCAGCGTTCATGGTTGGATGCACACAATGCTACTGCGGTATTTGCCCTGCCCTTTCACATCATGATTACCTTCAGTGGCTTATTATTATTGCTTTTTACCCTCATGCCCTGGGGCGTAAACCAGATTTATGAAAATCGTGGTGCTTTCCTTCAGGATCAACGTAAGAGTTTGGTTCAAGACAACAGTATTCAGGCTGAATCCCGTGAAACCCATAGTGAGAGCAAAAAACGTCGACCGCAAGCTGAGAGAGAAAATCGTGGCGAGCGCGGTGAAATGTCTGCACGCAGTGAAGGTCGCCGCTCTCGTGATGAAATGCAAGCTGCACCTCCTGCACCGTTAACCGATCTAGCTCCGATCTTGGCAACAGCCGAAAAAGAATGGAAAAATAATCCGGTGGGTATGATAACTATTATCCAGCCAAATACCGTAAAAGCAGAAATTGAGCTTCGTGCCTTAAACGGAGTCAGCGTAGCTTATCGCAATGTTTATCCGAGCCTTGCTTTTAATGGCGTAACAGGTGAATTAAAGCCAGATCAAACCACACTGAAAATGCCTTCAATCGCAAATGGTATTTATAATGTATTCACCACATTGCATGAAGCACGTGGTGTAGATCTGGCGTTACGCTGGTTATTGTTCATGTCAGGTGTGGTGGGTACCTTGATGATTGCCACCGGCTTGATTCTATGGTGTGTCAAACGTGCACCACAGCAACAGAAACAAGGCTATAAATCGTTTGGTTATCGTCTTGTGGAAGTCACCAATATCGCTGCCATTATTGGTTTACCTGTTGCCTGTGCTGCCTATTTCTATGCCAACCGTTTTATTCCGGCAGACATGGAGATGCGTCTGAACTGGGAAATTCGTAGCTTCTTTATTGTCTGGTTGCTGACGTTGCTGTATGCCATGATTCGCAGTCATCGACAAGCTTGGCTAGAGCTTCTCATGCTTGCAACTGGGACATTTGCCTTGCTCCCAATCGTCAATTTTCTGACCGGCGGTCAGGCGATCTGGAACACCATTATGCATGGTCAATGGGTCATTGCTTCTTTTGATCTAGCGATGTGGGTGCTTGCGATCTTGTTCTGGTTTTCATTTAAAAAAGTGAAAAACCATAAAGGCTTGTCGCCTAAAAAAGCCAAGGTTGCTCTCAAGGAGAATCAGTCATGATGTTTTTCTTACTGATTTGGGCTTTAACTTCACTGGGTTTCTTTGCGCTTGCAACGTCGATGTCCAAACATCAAAAACAAATTTTTGACACAGAACTCAACCCTGCAAAAACACAACTTGCGACTATTCTCGGTTGGGTATTGCTCATACTCGCCCTGATTCTGTGCCTGTGTACAGGAGCTATCAGCAATATGATCAGTTACTGGCTGGGTAGTCTGACTTTTGCAGCACTGGTGGTCGGCTTAAGCCTGAGTTATCTGGCAAGTAGAATTAAAGTGATCGTAATGTTCTGTGTGTTCATCGCCTCGATCTCAGGGATTCTTTGCTTGATCTAATCATTTGATTGACCAATCTCTTTAAAAAGCTGACTTTCGGATTGGCTTTTTTGCTTTAAACCTTTTAGTCTACACACAATATTTTTGAGATGTTGATATGACCCAGCGTGTTTCTCCCCCTGCTGCCCTGACCAATCTTGCCTTAGCCGGCAATGCTGAAGCGCAATTTGAACTGGCTGAACTGTATATGCAAAGCGAGCATGATGATGACATCATTCTTGCTGAAGAATGGGCGTTGAAAGCTGCCAACGGCGGGCTGGTGGATGCAATGTACTGGTTAGGTGAAGGTTATACCGTTTATGCCAAAGAGTTAGCAGAAAAAGATCCTGAAGAATCCAAAGCTCACTTTGAGTTAGCCTATTACTGGTTAAGCAAGGCCAATATCGAGAAGCACCCTGCTGCGACTTTGGAGCTGGCAGGTTTTTACCGTCGTGGCGATGTAATTGAAAAAGACGTCGAAAAATCGATTGCTTTGGTAAAACAGGCTGCGGAATGGGGCGAAGTTCAGGCGATGCGTGATCTTGCATTTATTTATGCCAATGGTTTAGGCGTAGATGGCAATGAAGAACAGGCTGAGTTCTGGACTCAAAAAGCAGATGCTGCTGAAGCTAAATAAGTAAAAAAAAGCCCATCAGATGATGGGCTTTTTTTTTAAGGATTATTCCAACAACCTGAACTTTGGCTGTCAAAAAATTCTATTTCGATATTTGGAGCTACTTTTTCATTTTTTATAAGCCGATAAATTCGATGGCACTCTTCCTGATTATTTTGAAATATAGAAATAGCCACCTTACCTGATTGTTTATTCTTAAATATCTGCTTTACCAAATGTGATTCCTGCTTGCCTAAGCTCCAGCCATAAATGACTAAATTAGCTTTTTGAGTTATTAAATCTGGTAGAACTTCATAGAAAATAGTACTCAAATAGGAACTACTTTTTATAGATTCAAGCTTTTTAGTTCCCGTACCCTCGGCAACAAATAAAGGAATTTTATTATCTTCCCATTGTGAAGTAATAACTTCTAACAAACCCTCAAAATCCCCTCTTTGAACTTTAGTTTCGGTATTTTTTGCATCTCTGAAAATAGATAAATTACCATGTTGATAAAGACTCAAAGTTACTTCTTTTTCCTTACGAATAGGATTTCTCAAATCTTGCCAATTATTTCTAAATAACCCGCTACCTTGAAAACAATCTTTAAATCTATGCCCATCTTCATTTCTATTTCCATACATTAAAATCCAATACAGGATTAAATCGTAATTAAGGGAGACTACTGTTCTAAATTGTTTTGTAAATTGATATAGCTGAGGTAATTGATCCGCGATATCAGAATGTTCACAATGAACTTCCTTCACCACTTTAATAAGAGCTTGTTTTATATTTTCGTAAGCTGAATCAAGTTTTTGATCAACTATTCCCAAATGCTTATTTATTAACTTCGCATGCCAAACCAATCGTAAAATTAATTCAAAATCAGATGTATCAAACTCAATAAAAAGTTTAGATATATCATCATTAAAAAGTCTTAATTTTTCAGCCTCTTCTTTTAAAGAATCAAAACGAAATTTTTGATGCAAAGCAACACTCGCCCCATTACCAATAATTAAATTGCCATTCTCATAATTATCCTTAATTTCAGCCCAGTCTTTGATTGCATACTCAAAACCATCAGTCATAGTTTATTCTCAAAATTTTCTTATTAGTCAGATATTAATCAATTTAGGATTGGAACAAAATCAATTTCCAAGTACAATACTGCGCTAGTCGAGGGATGCTGCGACGTTTTACAGGCACTAAATGTAAAATCGCTAGGCTCGACCATCGGTCAGACATTCGTTCTGATCAACAACGGCATCCGCGAACAGAACGATCCAATCTATTTTTTCCTAGGAGATCCTGATGAACGCGGTTACTGCTTCATTTACAGATTACAAAGTTGCTGATATTTCACTTGCTGATTACGGCCGTAAAGAAATCAAACTTGCTGAAGCTGAAATGCCAGCCCTAATGGGTCTGCGTAAACGCTACTCGGCAGCAAAACCGCTTGCAGGCGCGAAAATTCTCGGCTGTATCCACATGACCATTCAAACTGCCGTTTTAATTGAAACGCTGGTTGAATTGGGTGCAGAAGTTCGCTGGACTTCATGTAACATCTTCTCGACTCAAGACCATGCTGCTGCTGCAATCGCTGCTGCGGGCATTCCTGTATTTGCTTGGAAAGGCGAAACTGAAGAAGAATACATGTGGTGTCTTGAACAACAAATCAATGTAAATGGCACGCCTTGGGATGCCAACATGATTCTTGACGATGGCGGTGACTTAACGCTACTTGTTCATGAAAAATATCCAGAAGTGATTGCAAAAATTCACGGTGTAACTGAAGAAACAACGACAGGTGTTCAACGTCTGTACGAAATGCTTCGTGATGGCACTTTAAAAGTTCCTGCAATCAACGTAAACGATTCAGTAACCAAGTCTAAAAACGACAACAAATACGGTTGCCGTCACTCACTGAACGATGCAATCAAACGTGGTACAGATATGCTTTTATCTGGCCGTCGTGCACTTGTGATCGGTTATGGTGACGTAGGTAAAGGTTCTGCGCAATCCCTTCGTCAAGAAGGCATGATTGTACGCGTAACTGAAGTTGATCCAATCTGCGCAATGCAAGCATGCATGGACGGTTACGAAGTTGTATCTCCATACAAAAATGGCGTGCAAACTGGCAAGAAAGAAGACATCAATGTTGACCTTCTTCAAAACACTGACCTTATCGTAACTACAACTGGTAACTACCACGTATGTGACGCTGCAATGCTTGATTCATTAAAAGCTGGCGCAGTTGTTTGTAACATCGGTCACTTTGATACTGAAATTGATACAGCTTACCTACGTGGCTACAAGTGGGTTGAAGTTAAACCTCAAGTACACCAGGTGTATCGTTCAGAAAATGAAAATGATTACCTGATCCTTCTTTCTGAAGGCCGTTTGGTGAACCTTGGTAATGCGACTGGTCACCCATCACGTATTATGGATGGTTCATTTGCCAACCAGGTATTGGGTCAAATGCATTTATTCGCTGAGAAATTTGCTGATCTTCCAGAATCTGAAAAAGCTGCACAAATTCGTGTAGAACTTCTTCCTAAGAAATTAGATGAAGAAGTTGCTGCTGCGATGGTTGCTGGTTTCGGTGGTGTCTTGACTCAACTGACTCAAGAACAAGCGGATTACTTAGGCGTTCAAGTTGAAGGTCCATTCAAATCTGATGCTTATAAATATTAATACCCCTCACCCCATCCCTCTCCCTTAGGGAGAGGGTGACCATCCAAATTATTTTCAATGAAGTTTTAATGACTTCAAGTGAAAAAAATATGGGCTTAAACCCTGTATAATTCAGTAATGAATTCTCCTCTCCCTTTGGGAGAGGTCAGGGAGAGGGTGATAAGTAAAAAGGATTTGAACATGTCTAAACAGATTCCAATTTCATTTGAATTCTTCCCGACCAAAACTGATGTAGGTGCGGAAAAACTCAAAGTTGTGCATCAAGAGCTACAACTCTTAAATCCAGAGTTCTTCTCTGTGACCTATGGTGCTGGTGGTTCCACTCGTGAACGCACCCTGTCTACTATCAATGACTTTAATGGCAAAGGCGCACCTGTTGCCCCTCACTTGTCTTGTATTGGCGATGACAAAGCACGTATTGCTGAACTTCTAGACCTGTACAAATCTCAAGGCATTAACCGTATTGTTGCCCTGCGTGGTGACTTGCCTTCAGGCCAAGTGGGTTTGGGTGAATTACCTTATGCAGCTGATCTGGTTCGCTTTATCCGCGAACATTCAGGCGATCATTTTAAAATTGAAGTCGCAGCTTATCCGGAAATGCATCCACAGGCAGAAAGCTTTGACAAAGACATTCAGCACTTTGTTGAAAAAGTTCAGGCCGGTGCCAATGCTGCTTTAACCCAGTTCTTCTTCAATCCAGATGCTTACTTTTACTTTGTAGATCGTATCCAGAAAGCAGGAATCGATATTCCGGTTGCGCCAGGCATCATGCCAATTACCAATTCCAGCAACCTGATTCGCTTTGCTGATGGTACCGGTGCTGAAATTCCACGCTGGATTCGCAAGCAACTGGCAACTTATGGTGACGATACTGCCAGCATTAAAGCCTTTGGCCATGAAGTTGTGGTTAAATTCTGTGAGCGTCTACTTGCAGGTGGTGCGCCAAGCTTGCATTTCTACACCATGAATACTACTGACCCGACCCGTCAGCTGGTCACCGATCTTGGTTTAGCTTAAGTCCTTTATTTCACCGATTTTTTGAGTAGAACGATCAATGCCACGTTTTTATATAGATGCTGATTTAACTATTGATGTCAGCCTTGAGCTTACGGAAACTGTATTTCATCATTGGGTAAAGGTTTTACGCGCGCAAGTCGGTGAAAGCGCGACCCTGTTCAATGGACAGGGTGGCGAATATGACGTGACTTTAACCGAGGTTGATAAAAAATCAGCCACCGTCTCGGTCAATGCATTTAATCCTGCCAATCGCACACCAAAGTTCCAGGCTTTGCTCGGTCAGGTGATGAGTAAAGGCGACCGTATGGATTATGCGATTCAGAAAGCAGTCGAACTGGGCGTTTCCGAAATTCAGCTGCTGACTTCGGATCGTTGTGAAATGCGTTTAAAGTATGATCGCGACCAGAAAAAGCTGGATCACTGGCAAGGCATTGCTATTGCGGCTTGTGAACAATGTGGTCTGAATATTGTTCCTAAAATTTTAGCGCCCATATCACTTGAAAAATGGCTGGATACTGAACTACCCAACACCAAACTGGTTTTGGCACCCAATAAAGATGAAACAGATGTACTGGCAGAGGCGACCTTGGATCTTGTCCTATTGATCGGCCCTGAGGGTGGCCTGAGTGAGGCGGAAATTAGTACCGCAAATCAAAAAGGTTTTCTCAACTGGTGTATAGGCGAGCGTGTCCTGCGTACCGAAACCGCTCCTGTTGTTGCTCTGTCAATTTTAAATTATGTGCTTTAATTCATCGGATGAGTAAAAATTTGCCTTTAATTTTGTTGATTTTTATTTTCAAGGCATCTAATCTCGACTAAAGAATAACAAATACTTATTAATTGATTTCACACACTTCTTGGAGTTTCTATAATAACAATGTACAAGGACGAAAACCGTTTAGGATGAATACAGGCATTGAATCACATGGTTGATAATCAGGACGACTATATTCAGCAGCATTTGCATGATGCTCAAATTGCGAATACGCTTCGCCATAGTCGCTATTTTTTGCTCAGTATCATGGTGATTTGCCTCTATATTTTTTGTATTTATCACATTCAATATAGTCCTTCTAATACGTATTTTAATACCTGGTTTATTCTGACAGAACTTCTGGTCAGCATGTGCTGGCTGGTGAATACGCTGTATTTCAAACCCGAACAATATAATCAGAAAAGCGCGCACCGCTGGTTACAGATGCAGAGCCTTGCAGTCGGAAGCTGTATCGCGGCCGGTATTTATACAATTTATTACTATTTGCCGCAGGCCAATCCTGTATTTGAAGATATTGAAGCACTGACCTTGTCTGCCTTGTTGCTGATTGTAAGCCAAGCATTTGGCCTGACCTACCTGACCCAGAAACTGAGCTATTTTTGTCTGGTCTTTTTGCCGTCCTTATTCCCTTTTTTACTGTCGCAGCTTGACCATGTCGGTCATTCCAATCCCTTTTTTGGTCTGGCCTTAAACTTTGCGCTCATAGTGATTCTGCTGTGCGCGACAAGTAGTTATCGAATTCACAGCCGCACCTCACGTCTGTATGCGGAAAATGATATTTTGGTGAAAAATGCAGAACAGCAAGTGCATTGGACTGATGAACTGTGCCAGCAACTCAAAACTGAAGTCAATAAATCCAAAGATATTAAACAGCAATTACAGCTCAGTAACCAATTGCTGGAGCAAAAAGTACGGGAACGTACCTATGATATTGAACAGATCAATTATGACCTGAAGAATCAGCAGCAGAATCTAAAACTTGCACATGAAATTGCCGGTATTCGGCCATGGGACTGGAATATTCAAGAGCGCAGCATCACCTTAACCAATCATAAAGACGAAAAGATTCTGCGCGATTCCAAAGATCATCATCTGCAATTACAGTATCTGATTCACCCTGAAGATCTGGCCTATTTTAAGCGCAATATGAAGCAGCATCTGCGTGGCCAGATTGAACGCTATGATGCCACTTACCGGATCAAGCTCAGTGAAGGTGGCTGGAGTTGGGTACATGATATTGGCCGGGTGATCAGTCGTGATCCTAAAAATAAAAAACCCTTGCGCATGGTCGGTATCCGTCGTGATATCCAGCAGGAACGTCTGTCTCAAGAACGTTTAAAACTGGTGGCCAGTGTACTGGAACAAGCTGCGGAAGGCATTTTCATTCTGAATCTTGATTTAGATTATATCGATGTCAATCCCCACTACGAATACCTGAGCGGTTTTGAGCGTGACCAGATCATCGGTAAATCCTTATTTGATATTGCGGTGCAAAATAAATCCCAGCAACGTACTTTTCAGGCCAATATTGTCAAACAGATTCAAAAGATTGGCTCTTATGATGGAGAGGTTTATGCCAAATTTCTGTCTGGCAAAGAGTCGACCTTATGGCTGCATATTAATGCCGTGACTGATGATGAAGGCCGGATTACCCATTATATTGGCATTGTCTCAGATCTGACTGAACGTAAATTACAGGAACAGCGTCTATCCTATCTAGAAAATTATGACACGCTGACTGACTTACCGAACCGCTTCTACTATAACTATCAGCTACATCAGTATCTGGTTTCGCAAAAAGACTCTATTAAAGAGATGGCTGTGATTCGGCTTAACATCGACCGTTTCCGCCCATTGAATGAATATCTGTCCAATAATGGCGGTGATGAACTTTTACGTCAGGTAGCGCAGCGGCTGCGCATGACCAATGCAGAAGCGTTATTTGTGGCACATCTAAATGGTGATGATTTTGCGATTCTCTATGAAATCTCACATATTCGCCCTTCAGTTCAGCACCATTGTGAACGCATCGCTCAGGCCTTTAGTAGACCATTTAATATTTACGGTCAGGATCATGTGATTACCTTGTCCATGGGTGTGGCATTTTATCCGGATCATGGCCGTCAGCTAGATTATTTAAATAACTGCGCCGAACAGGCATTGAACGAAGCCAAAAATCTCGGTGGCAACACTATTCATTTTTATTCCAGTGAAAATAATGCTTTACAGAACAAAGGGGTTTTCCTGGAACGTGATTTGCGCAAAGCAATCCAGAATAATGAACTGGTGGTGTATTATCAGCCAAAAATCAATTTCAGCGATCAAAGCATTTATGGCTTCGAAGCGCTGATTCGCTGGAACCATCCAGAAAAAGGCATTATCGCACCAGGCCTATTTATACCGTTAGCTGAACAGACCAGCCTGATTTCAGACATTGGCCGTCTGGTGATCCAGCAGGCCGCTAAACAGATTCGCCAATGGAATGATCTGGGCTTTAATCATATTTGTGTATCAGTCAATATCGTGGCGCAGCAATTGCGTCGTGGTCAATTACTTGATGATCTGGACCAAGCCATTGCAGACAACCATATTTCTGGCGCCAGCCTGGAGCTGGAAATTACCGAATCTTCTTTAATTGAAAATTCGGAAGCGGTCAAAAACCTGCTGAATGAAATTAAACAGCGACATATTCATATTGCCCTAGATGATTTCGGTACAGGTTATTCTTCTCTCTCCTATCTTGCTGATTTTCCGATTGATACTCTAAAAATTGATCGCAGTTTTGTTTGCAAGATTGGGGAAAACAAACAGGCAGCCATTGTCAGTGCTATGGTGGCCATGGGTAAAGCCATGGGCATGACCGTGGTCGCGGAAGGCATCGAGACTGAAGAGCAGCTAGAATATCTACGTGATTTAGACTGTGATATTGCCCAAGGTTACTTATTTTCCAAACCGCTTCCTGAGCAGGATGCAACCGCTTATTTAGTGCGAGACAAGACGCATCAGACTTATATATCCCAAGTCTAAGTCCATACCCCACTACAATAAGTTTGTTGGAAAAACGGCCGTCTTTGTCTGTCCGAACTGGCTAACAAATGGTATATTCAGGAACATAAATAAATTCTTTGCCCGCTGACCGGGTAATCTTTACAACGATCGAGAGACTGATGGACGAACAATCTTTAAAGCAACAGGCCCTTTACTATCACGAGTTTCCTACCCCGGGGAAAATCAGCGTTACACCAAGCAAACAATTGGTCAACCAACGTGACTTGGCCCTTGCTTACTCGCCTGGCGTAGCTGCACCATGTCTTGAGATTGAACGCGATCCTTCAACTGCTGCATTGTATACGGCTCGTGGCAACCTGGTTGCTGTCGTGACCAACGGTACTGCCGTGCTTGGCCTGGGTAATATTGGTCCTTTAGCTTCTAAACCAGTGATGGAAGGTAAAGGCGTATTATTCAAAAAATTCGCTGGCGTTGATGTATTCGATATCGAAATTGCTGAAAATGATCCAGACAAGATTGTGGATATTGTCGCTGCATTAGAACCGACTTTCGGCGGGATTAACCTTGAAGATATCAAGGCGCCAGAGTGTTTCTATATCGAGCAAAAACTGCGTGAACGCATGAATATTCCGGTATTCCATGATGATCAGCACGGTACTTCGATCATTGTCGGTTCTGCGCTCCTCAATGCGTTACAAATCAACGGCAAAAAAATTGAAGATATCAAGATCGTGGCTTCAGGCGCGGGTGCTGCTGCACTGTCTTGTTTGAATCTGCTTTGTGCTCTGGGTGCTAAAAAAGAGAATATCATCGTTGCCGATTCACGCGGTCTGCTGACTACGCATCGTGAAGGCCTGGATGAATCCAAGAAAGCCTATGTACAAGACATCGAAGCTACTCAGCTCGGTGACGTGATTGCGGGTGCAGACATGTTCCTCGGTCTTTCTGCTGCGGGCATTTTGACCAAAGAAATGGTCAAGGTCATGGCTGAAGATCCGATCATCTTTGCCTTGGCAAACCCGGATCCAGAAATTCTGCCTGAACATGCGCATGAAGTACGTGATGACGTGATCATGGCAACTGGCCGTTCTGACTATCCGAACCAGGTGAATAACGCACTGTGCTTCCCGTACATCTTCCGTGGTGCATTGGACGTTGGTGCAACCACCATTAACGAAGAAATGAAAATTGCCTGTGTCCACGCGATCGCGCGTATGGCACACGTTGAAGCTGATGCGGCGACTTATGGTGAAAAATCTGCATCATTTGGCCGTGAATACCTGATTCCGGGACCACTGGATCAACGTTTGATTCTAGAAATCGCACCTGCTGTTGCACAAGCAGCCATGGATTCTGGCGTGGCAACACGTCCAATCACGGATTTCTCGCATTATCGTCAACGTTTGTCTGAGTTTGTCTACAACTCTGCATTCATGATGAAACCGATTTTCGAACAAGCCAAATCTGATCCTAAACGTATTGCTTATGCGGAAGGTGAAGACCTGCGTGTACTTCGCGCAGTTCAAATTGCGGTAGATGATGGTCTGGCAATTCCAATTCTGGTGGGTCGCCCAGCTGTAATTGAAGCCAACATCAAAAAATTGGGTCTACGTCTTGAAGATGGCGTGAATATCACGATTGTTGATCAGGAAAAGAACCCCAACTATGAAATGTTTGCAGATGATTATTACAACATCATGCAGCGTAAGGGTGTAACGCCTGAATATGCACAGCGTGAAGCACGTCGTCGCTCGACCCTGATCGCAGCGATGCTTGTGAAACATGGTATGGCAGACGGTATGCTGTGTGGTACATATTCAAGCTACGACATTCACCTGGACTTCGTCAGCAACATCATTGGCAAGAAAGATGGTCATAACACTTTCTTTACCCTGAATGCCTTGATGCTTGAAGACCGCAACCTGTTCATTGCCGATACCTATGTCAACACCAACCCAACGGCTGAACAGCTGGCTGAAATGACCATTCTGGCCGCTGAAGAAGTTCGCCGTTTTGGTATGACACCACGTATTGCCCTGCTGTCTCACTCAAGTTTTGGTTCAGACCAGCATGATGCCAGCGCGCAAAAAATGCGTAAAGTATATGACATCCTGTCTGAAATCGCGCCTGAGCTGGAAGTTGAAGGTGAAATGCACGGTGATGCTGCACTGGATGAGAACATTCGTCAGTTTGCATTCCCGAATTCACGTTTCAAAGGCTCTGCAAACCTGCTGATCATGCCGAATCTGGATGCAGCCAATATCTCGTTCAACCTGTTAAAGGCAACTTCAGGCAACAACGTAACGATTGGTCCAATTCTTCTAGGTGCTGCGAAACCTGTCCACATTTTGACGCCGACTGCGACCACGCGCCGTGTGATCAACATGACTGCACTGACTGTTGCTGAAATCCAGCAAGCAGAACAAGATGCACTTTAAGCCAATGACAAGATAACGACGCATCAGCCTCGTTTCTTAACTTGAGAAAACCTCTATTCTGTAGCATGATGCTTGTAAGAATAGAGGTTTTTTCATGCAAGTTTATTTAGTAGGCGGCGCAGTTCGAGATCATTTGCTCGGACACCCCTATCACGAAAAAGATTATGTGGTCGTTGGTGCAACTCCCGCGCAAATGCTTGACTTAGGCTATCAGCCCGTAGGCAAAGATTTCCCTGTTTTTCTACATCCCCAAACAAAAGAAGAATATGCACTGGCGCGTACCGAACGTAAATCTGGCGCCGGTTATCATGGTTTTGAGTTTCATACCGATGTCAGCGTTACACTGGAGCAAGATCTGATTCGTCGCGATCTGACCATTAATGCCATGGCCATGGACGATGCCGGCCACGTTTATGATCCTTATGGTGGTCAACAGGATCTGGAAAACCGGATTCTACGTCATGTTTCCAATGCCTTTGTCGAAGATCCATTACGGGTACTGCGGATTGCCCGTTTTGCTGCCCGTTATACCAGTGCAGGCTTTGTGATTGCCGATGAAACCTTGGCATTAATGCAACGCTTGACTGAAACCGGTGAATTAAATGCATTGACACCGGAACGCGTCTGGAAAGAGACTTCCCGTGCTTTATCCGAACGTCATGCTGATGTGTATTTTGAAGTATTACGTCAATGTGGTGCTTTAAAGGTGCTATTCCCTGAGATTGATGCCTTATATGGCATTCCACAGCGCCCTGAATATCATCCGGAAATTGACTGCGGCATTCACACCATGATGTCCTTGCAGCAGGCGTGTCGTCAAAATTATAGTCTGGATGTACGTTTTGCCGTTTTAGTGCATGACTTAGGAAAAGCTTTGACGCCGCTTGAAGAATTACCGCGACATATCATGCATGAAGAGCGAGGCATCAAGCCAGTGAATGACCTGTGTGACCGTTTAAAAGTGCCGACGTATACCAAGCAGCTGGCTTTGGCTGTGTGCAAAGAGCATCTGAAATGCCATCAGGCCTTCAATCTTAAGCCGGGAACCTTATGGCGATTATTGCAACGTCTGGATGTGTTACGTCGCCCTGAACGTGTCGAAGCTTTTGTTCAGGCGTGTGAATGTGATTCACGTGGCCGTCTAGGTCTGGAAGATCGTGCTTATCCACAAGCCCAATACGTCCTTGATGCAATGCAGACCGTACGTGCCATCAAGGCACAAGACCTGCCTGCCGATATTCAGGGACCGGATATTGGCGAAATGCTGATTGAACGACGGATTCAGGCACTTGGTGAGCTTAAAGCACAACAAACCGCAACAATTGAATAATAAAAAAAGCACCTTCGGGTGCTTTTTTTATAGCTTAATTTCTCTTTATCAAAAAAGGAATTAAAACTATCTAATTCGCTGGATCAGGAAATATCTGCCGGAAAAGTAATCACCTTTTCCAGTTTCATTTGATTAGTTGCAATCATCAATAAACGGTCAATTCCCAAGGCAATCCCTGAACATTCCGGCATCTTCGGTAAAGCCGCCAGTAAATATTCATCGATGGGCATGACATGCAAGCTAAGTTTGGCTCGTTCAGCATTATCTGCCTCAAAGCGCGAACGTAATACGTCAGCATCAATCAGTTCATCATAAGCATTGGCCAATTCTAAACCTTCGATATACAGCTCAAAACGTGCGGCGACCAGTTCACCCTCTTCATCGATTCGGGTTTTGGCCAAAGAAGCCATTTCAGGGGGGAAATCGGTCAGGAATACTGCGGTATCAAACCCCAGACTCGGTTCAACCATATGTGAAAATAACAAGTCGATATAGCCAAGACGGTCATTTCCCAGATCCAGATTAAGACCAACGCGGCGGCAGCAATCTTTCAATTCCTGTAAAGTTGCCTGAAGCGGATTGAGATCCAGACGATCCATGAACGCGTGCTTATAACTCAAAATGGTCGGACGTATTTCGCCAAAACGTGCTTTCAAGGTCACATTCAACAGATCAGATACTTCAAACATCAAATCTTTTAAACTAAATCCCGGACGATACCATTCCAGCATGGTGAATTCGCTATTGTGCTTACGCCCATGTTCATCATTGCGGAAGACCTTACAGATTTGGTAAATGGGTCCACTACCACTGGCCAATAAGCGCTTCATAGCAAATTCGGGTGAGGTCTGCAAATAATGCGTATTCAGTTTACCCAGCACATGGCGCTGTGCCTGTACCGAGGCTAAATGCACATCGGTCACACCGGCTTGAGACAAAATCGGTGTTTCCACCTCTAATACATCCCGCTCAGCGAAAAATTGACGGATTTGACGATATAAGGTCGCCCGTGCACGCATGGCTTGAAGGTCACAAGTGGGTTGATACGTCATCGTCATGCCTTCGGCCCACCATGTGCTGCCCACTCACGACGCAGCGGGTAGGTTTTACGTAAATGATCAAATGCCTGCTGATCGATTCTGCCTTCTTTGAGACAGGCACGTAGATTGGCATCATCACGAGCAATGTCATAAATTTGGGATAAATGCTGTTGCAATGCCATTTTTAAATCCTGCCCCTGAAAAAACTGCTCACAGATAGGCAGCTGGGATTCAAACTGTTTATTGGCTGCAAAACCGAAAGTTTGACAAAAAGCTTCGTAAATCATCTGGGTACCACGTGCCTTGCCTTCCAGGCTATAGCCGGCAATATGCGGAGTCACCAAAGTCACCAGATCCAGAAGTTCTGCTGAAATCAGCGGTTCGTGTTCAAAAACATCCAAAATTACGGGGCGTTGTGTCGCTTTAATATCTTGAATTAAGGCAGTTTCTTCAATCACTGGCCCACGCGCTGAGTTAATCAGGATCGCGTCAGGCTGCATTTTTGCCAACGCAGTAGCATTAAATAAATGATAGGTTGGATATATGCCTGTTTTGGTTAAAGGGACATGAATTGAAACGGCGTCCGCCTGCTGCAGCAGTTCATGAAATTCGACTTGATCAACCTGCTCTCTTTGCACAAAAGGATCGCAACCGATCACGCGCCAGCCCAAGAGCTTCGCCATATAAGCCAGTCGGGTTCCGACATTACCCAAACCGACAATACCCAGGGTAAATGTCGTATTGGCATCGAGTAATTCAGGACGTACCTGCAATAATGCGGTAATGACATATTCAGCCACTGCTTGCGCATTACAGCCGGCTGCATTACTCCACTGAATCCCATGTTGTTCTAATGCAGCAATATCCAAATGATCTGTACCAATGGTGGCACTGCCCACAAATTTGATCGAACTATTCTGTAGCAGTACTTCATTGACCTGAGTCACTGAACGTACCAGCAAGCTATCGGCATCTTTGACATCATCTGCGCTTAAGGTTCGCCCTGCACAATGTTGAATGTCACCAAATTCGGAAAAGAAATAATCGGTAAATGCCAGATTTTCATCTGCGACAATTTTCATAATGAGATCCATATGATGCTTGGGCGTATGATAGCGCGTTGACGCCTCTGACTCTATATTTGGCCGATACGTCCATTTTTCAAGATTTTATGAATTAAGTTCAGGACTGAAGAATTTAATATTCAAGATCTGCAGCCTAAAAAGAAAAACCCCAATCTTTCGACTGGGGTTTTAAAAATTTGGCGGAAGCGGTGAGATTCGAACTCACGGAGGACTCACACCCTCGTCGGTTTTCAAGACCGGTGCATTAAACCGCTCTGCCACGCTTCCTTGGCCGCCATCATATAAATAAATTAGATTTTTGGCAATAAAATTTAGCGAAACTTCTATAAAAAGCGGCTTATTCAGCTAAAAATCATCCGAAATCAAAGCCAACCTGGGCATTTTCATTCAAAGATTTGAATCTTGAAATGATCTTGAGTTGTATTCAACTCAGTAGAGAATAATGAGAGAAATAATCACATTCAGCATCAAGCGGATCAACAACTGAAAAAATATTCAGAAATAAAAAAACCCAGTCAAATTGACTGGGTTTTTAAAATTTGGCGGAAGCGGTGAGATTCGAACTCACGGAGGACTCACACCCTCGTCGGTTTTCAAGACCGGTGCATTAAACCGCTCTGCCACGCTTCCATGGCCGACATGATATAAACAAAAATCATGCTTGGCAAATATTTTTATGCTTTCACTGCATCAACTGCACAAAATAAAATCAATTCCATTAATCTGCTGAATTTTCTGGCTTTTCATAACGAATTGAGTTGATGAACCAAAGTTTCTTGCCGGAGGGGGTCAATACCTCGGCCTCATCATCGACCTGCTTGCCTAATAACGCGCGTGCCATCGGTGAACTGATCGAAATATGCTGCGGATGATGATCATAAATTTCATCTACACCGACAATACGTAAAGTTTTTTGTTCACCTTCTTCATTTTCAATGTCCACCCAGGCACCAAAATAGACCTTGCCCTCTTGCTCCGGGGAAAAATCTATAATTTTCAGCTCTTCGAGGCGCTTGCCGAGATACCTGACCCGTCGATCAATTTTACGCAAAATTTGCTTGTTATATTGGTAGTCTGCATTTTCAGAACGGTCGCCGAGACTAGCGGCCCAGTTTACTTTTTTGGTAATTTCAGGGCGCTCTTCATGCCAGAGATTCTTAAGTTCTGCCACCAATTTATCGTGTCCAGCACGGGTGATTAAGTTGGATTTCATACGTCTTGCTGATCATATTTTCAGTGTTTTAACTTACAAACAGCTTATTTTATTTACCATTTTAACACAATGGCAAAATTCCAAAAAAATTAACCCTATATTTCAATATCTTAAAATTATTTTTAAAAATAATTTGTGTACAAAATTTGACAATCGTTTTTCAGATCATTAATATGCCAGCAACTCCAGGAAATGCTTACTTTTTAATCTATGTAGTTTTTCTACATAATTATCTTTAAATCTCTTGTCATTTTGAATGACGTCATGACTGCCCAACCCTTATTGAATTTATCAAACTGTTAAAATTTCTGGCTTTATTGGCTGTGATTTTTAGGGCATAAATTACTTGTAGCGGAGACAACATGCACAGTAGTTCATCCACTGGGTCGAGGCTTTGCCTAAGATCTGTAATTTCTTCTCTCCCTTTGAAAGTACTTGTACTGAGCACTGCATTTATTCCCCTACACAGTATCAATGCAAGTAAGACCACACTTCAGTTTGATCATGTGGTCAATAGCAATAAGTTGACCGTGGTTGCGGTTGAAAATCCGACTACCGTATTCCAGGATGGACAACATCTACATGGCTTCGGTTATGATCTGGTTCGTAACTATGCCAACAATCTGAATGTAAAGCTCGATTTTAAAATCGTTCCTGATAATAATACGGCACTACAATGGGTTGCTCAGGGTAAAGCCAATCTGGCTATGACAACTACCGATATACGCACCATTGAAAACAAGCGTTTGACGTCATTCTCAGCCACTTGTGGCGATGAATCGATTCTGTCGAGTAATGGCTTGAATACCAATTTAAACCTAGTATTTAAATCTGCTACAGATCCTTTGAGCCAGACGGCCAGTGCTTTTGTCTGCAAAGGTAAACAAAGTGGTGCCATCAAGCAGCTTGCTTCATTTTATAATCAGAATGTGGTGAAAGAGGAATCCTGGACCACCATTCAACGTGATTTGAACAATCGCCTGCCGATCTATGAAGCGAGTTTTAAACAGACAGCGCAGCAGTATGATCTGGATTGGCATTTACTGGCGGCCATTGGTTATCAGGAATCTTATCTGAAACCGAATTCAGTTTCTCCGACGGGTGTGCGTGGTTTGATGATGCTGACCAACAGTACAGCAAAAGCCATGGGCGTGAGTAACCGTACCGATCCTGCTCAAAGTATTCAGGGTGGTGCCAAGTATTATGATCAAATGCTTAGTCGCTATGAGCATATTCCTTTTCCAGATCGGAACTGGTTTGCACTGGTAGCGTATAATATGGGTCCAGGTGCAGTGAATCAGTTGCAAAAGCGCATTCAGTCGCAAGGCAAGAACCCGAATAACTGGGTGAACTTATATGCCTATCTGGATCAGAATAAGGCCAATAATGGTCGTTACCGTCAAGCGGTGCAATATGTAACCCGTATTCGTGCTTATCTGGAGCATATCAAGACTACACCGCAATTGGTGAATATCTAAGCTGAAATCTTAGCGTTAATCAAAATGCCATAAAAAAAAGCTTACCTCAGGGTAAGCTTTTTTGGTCTTTATTCGGGCGAATGTCTTAGCAGAATTAAGCCGTGGTATTTTCAAGTACTTTCTTGAACAAATCTTTTTGTTCCTGACTTGGTTTTGCAGTTTGAAGTGCCATCAATTGTGACATATCACCCTGTACTTTGATTTTACCGGTCATGAAGGCCTGCATCGCAGCAGCCATATCAAACTCTAGAAAAACTTTACGTAGAGTTTCGCCATCCATATTCAGCGTAGTTTTGGCATTTGAAGACAAACCTTTTTTGATTGCCCCACCATCTAAAGATAGTTCAGTATTACCTGTAGTGTCCGCTACAACCAAATTAATCGCAAGGTTCGCCAAAGCTGGTGGCAAATTCAAATCGCCAGCTTGCGCAGTTAGAGTTTCTACAGTTGAAAACCAATCATCAGTTAAAAAAGCAGGCATGATCTTTCCTCAAATTATTTGTTCATTTGTGTCGACTATCCAGACGACATCATGTTGAAGCTATTATGCTTGTGCTTTGTTATATCATGATCATTAGCGCAAAGGCTAACGAATTTTGTACGCGCCGTTCAATTTTTGTAGTTCTATTTTTATTTATGTTTATAAGCAGACATCAACCCGCAGGCTGATGTCTACACGTTCTAAAATTAGTCTGCAGCAAAGCCCAGATTGACCATATTGATCCGACGGTTCTCGCCTTCCACAGCTTCTTCAGTTGAATCACCGCCTTTGAAGTCGAATTCACGCTGGCTGTCCAGCACTTCAAAATCAAATAATTCACGATCGACCAGCTGCGATGGCGAAACATTTTGCAATGCGCCAAAAATGCTGTGCAGACGTTTTGGATGTGCTTTATCCCAATCACGTAACATGTCATTGATAATTGCGCGCTGCAGGTTGTCCTGAGAGCCACATAAATTACATGGAATAATTGGAAATTGACGCATTTCTGCATATTTGATGATGTCTTTTTCTTCCACATAGGCCAGTGGGCGAATCAGAATGTTCTTTTTGTCTGAAGACAACAGTTTTGGTGGCATAGCTTTCAAGCTGCCGCCATGGAACAGGTTCAGGAAGAAAGTCGCCAAGATATCATCACGATGATGGCCTAAAGCAACTTTGGTCGCGCCAATTTCCTGCGCAAAACCGTATAAAGAACCACGACGCAAACGCGAACAGACTGCACAATAGGTTTTGCCTTCTGGCGTCAGTTTTTTGGTAATGCTGTAGGTGTCTTTTTCCAGAATGTAATACGGAATATTATTTTCTTCTAAATAACGCGGTAGAACATCTTCAGGGAAGCCTGGCTGTTTCTGATCCAGATTCACAGCCACTACATCGAAATTGATCGGTGCGATGCGCTTGAACTGTAGCAGGATATCCAACAGGGTATAACTGTCTTTACCACCAGAAATACACACCATGACCTTATCGCCTTCTTCAATCATCTTGAAGTCACGAATGGCATGTCCGACCTGGCGGCGAAGCTTCTTCAACAAACGGTAGTAGGCTGAGCTTGTTGGCAGTTCAGGTTTGAAATTAAATCCTTGTTCGGACTCAACTGGCGAGTACATAGACGAGATTAACCCATAAAAAAAATACCGCGCAATTTTAGCCGATTCAGACCGCTATCGCATCAAAAGAATTTATTTTCATGAAAATGTCTTATTAGTTTCATTTTCATGTTTTATTTAGATTGATATATTGAACGATTGCGTTCATTTTTTAGTCAAGATGCTTATCTTTTGGACTTTTCCACAGTTGTCCACAAAAGCTGTGGATAACTTTGTGGATTGAAACAGACTTGACAACTTGTCCGGCTCAAAAGATAAGGCTTTTCTTTGAATTGATCATTTTTTGATCAATTTAATTATTTATAAAAATCAATTAGTTAAACCTGTCAAGCCTAAGGTTTTAAATTAAATCATATTTTTTTTTCTACTGCTAAAATGTAAAAAATGACTTGCATTTACAAACTCGTTTATAAATGCAGCGCACAAGTCTTTTCATTCCGTAATTTTTTGTTAAACTCTTTATTGAATTTTTCTCGCTTGTGTTTACTTAATATAAACAATGAAAATAAATGTGTATGTTTTGGGGCGTTATGGGATCAGTGGTTTGCTATTAGCAAGCTGTTGTCATTTTGCTTATGCCGGTCAAACGATCTATCAATTACGTGACAGTAATGGCAGTACTTTATTGACCAATAAGAAAAGTCGCTATAACCATCTACAGGTAGAAAAGAAAACCTATTATCCAGACAGCAATATTCACAGTTATAGCAACTGGGGTTCAAGTGAAGCTTCGGTATTGCCAAGTTATAGTAAAAATAAAAATGCCTATGACTCGATCATCCGTCAGGCAGCACAAACCTATGGTGTATCTGAAGGCTTGATTAAAGCCGTGATGCATACCGAATCCGGTTTTAATGTGCAGGCACGTTCTCCAGTCGGTGCACAGGGCTTAATGCAACTCATGCCGGCGACTGCCCGTCGTTTTAATGTCAGCAACGCTTATGACCCGCAGCAGAATATTATGGCAGGTGCCAAATATCTGGCCTGGTTATTGAAACGTTTTAATGGCAACACCACCTTGGCACTGGCAGGCTATAATGCCGGTGAAGGTAATGTTGCCAAATATAAGGGTGTGCCACCGTTTCGTGAAACTCAGGACTATGTCCGTCGTGTCAGCAGCCGTTATCAGAACTTATATGCTCAGGGAATTGGCAATACTAGTGCTACCTATACAGCATCTTCTGGTACTGGCCGTGTGATTGCCAGTTCTGACAATTATTCGATTGAAACCACCACAGCTTCCAATATTCAGGCTGCCAAGTATCAGCGTCAGATCATTGCTCAAGCGGATGGCAGTTTCACCGATGCACCGGCAGGCTCATATGCCACCGCGAATGCGTCAGCATCTGCAAAAATATATTTAAGTGAATAACTCCTAAACAGCTTTGTTTTTAAAGACCTATGTTTCAATTTGCACAAAAAATATCCTGTGTTTTTTGTAGCCAAATGCTATTTTTTCCTTGAATTCTTCTCGATTTCACCGCATATTGATTTCAATGATTTACATTTAATAATCAGATTATTTTTCTGTAATAAGAGGATTTCTCAATGATGCGGATTGGTTTGTTCTTGCTAACCAACCTCGCGGTACTGGTTGTAGCTGGCATTATCTTGTCACTCTTCGGTGTCGGTAGTTACCATGGCGCAGGTGGCTTGAATCTAGGCAACCTGTTGGTCATCTGTTTTGTGTTCGGTATGGTCGGCTCAATGATTTCCCTGTTCATGTCTAAATGGATGGCGAAAAAGACCACGGGTACTGAACTGATTGACCCGAATGCACCTCGTAACCAAGCTGAAGCCTGGTTGCTCCAAGAAGTTGCACAACTTTCTCAGCGTGCAGGCATTAAAATGCCGGAAGTGGGTATTTTCCCCTCTTACCAGTCGAATGCCTTTGCCACCGGCTGGAACAAAAATGATGCTCTCGTTGCGGTATCAACTGGCTTGCTTGAGCGTATGAACAAAGACGAACTTCGTGCAGTATTAGCGCATGAGATTGGTCATGTCGCCAATGGTGACATGGTCACTCTGGCACTAATCCAAGGTGTTGTGAACGCCTTCGTGATGTTCTTCGCACGTGTCGCAGGTGATTTTATTGACCGCAATGTCTTTGGTCGTGAAGAAGGTGAAGCCCCGGGTATTGCCTATTTCGTGATTACTATTGTGCTGGATATCGTGTTCGGTATCTTGGCATCGTCGATTGTGATGTGGTTCTCTCGTCACCGTGAATACCGTGCTGATGAAGCAGGCGCACGTTTGGCAGGTAAACAAGCCATGATTTCAGCATTACTGCGCTTACAGGCAGAATCTGAAATGCCGGATGCCATGCCGAAAGAAATGAAAGCATTTGCGATTTCTGCGGGTAAAGAAGAAGGCTTTAGCCTTGCTGCCTTGTTCCAGACGCATCCAAGCATCGAACAGCGTGTCGCTGCATTGCAACAACTTGATTGTGCTTAAGTAAAACTTGAGTTTTGATTCAAGAAAAGCCTGCAATTGCAGGCTTTTTTATTGGATTTAATTATTCTTTAGCTGACCTATCATTGGCTGAACCATTGATACAGCGCCATAGCACCCCACCCGATCGCGAAGACAAATACAATCAGGAATAAAGTGCCTAAAATATCCGGAATATGAATCCAGATCCAGGCCACCACAGGATTGCGCCAGAATCCAGATTGCTGTTGTTTGCGTTCCAGACTTTCATGCAAAAATGGATGCACCACATGTCGATCGCTATTAATCTGATATTCCTCGCGAATATGCAGGTGCACGACATCGAGCGCTTTGCGACTGGGCCGAATAAAAATATCAAAGACCGTGCCTGCCACCGGAATAAATCCTACTACCGCATCGATCGCCGCCATTTTCATCACCGGATTGAGTTTGGCACTCGGAACCCCGATCTGTTTGGCCTTATGAATGGCATAACAGGTCAATACAAAACCGGCAATATCTCCAGCAACCGGAATCGTACTCAAAGCTGCGTCTGCCCCCACCCCTTGCTTGGTAAACGGAATACGCACCACGGAGTCCATCATATTGGCAAACTTGGCCAGATCACGTTCCAGACGTATCACCTCTTGTTGGCTTAATTTTGGTTTTTGTCCAGACTCAGGCATAAGTTATTCCAGAAATAATGCTGATTTTCTTGAGCATAAAGTATTTTTTCTACGCTGATGTATCAATCTGTGAATTAAAACAGTAATTTGGAAGCAACGAATAAATACAGAATTACACCGGTAGCATCGCAGATGGAAGTCACCAACGGCGCCGAAGCACTGGCAGGATCAACTTTGAGTTTATTTAAAATAAAAGGCAGACTCATGCCGATCAGGCAGCCCATCAACACAATCCCAAGCATGCTGATGGCCAGCACCACAGCGACCATGATATCTCCCCGGATATAACCGAGAATGGATACAGCAATCGCCATGGTGCCGCCTAAGCATAGCGCCACCAGAGATTCACGACTGAGCAGGTTAAACCAGTCCTTGAACTCGACATCGCCTGTGGCCAAGGCACGCACCATCAAGGTGGCTGATTGCGAACCGGCATTCCCACCACTGCCCACCAAAAGCGGCAAGAAAAATACCAGCACGATATGTGCGGCAATGATCTCTTCAAAGTGTGCAATGCCGATTCCAGAGAGCAGACTGCCAAAAATCAGAATGACCAGCCAAAAGACCCGCTTCTGATACAGGGTCAAAATCGGGGCAGTTTTAAGGCTCAACTCAGTCAACGGCGTCACTGCACCCGACTTTAAAATATCTTCCGTGGTTTCGGCTTCGACAATGTCCATAGCATCGTCATAGGTGACAATTCCTAAGAGTTTTTGCTGGGCATCAACCACTGGCAAGGCAATAAAATCATAATAGGCCAAGGCTCTAGCCACAATTTCCTGATCATCTGTTACCTGGGCAGAAATGACGTCACGTTGCATCACTTCGGCAATGCTCAGCTCAGCTAAGGCCTGAATGATCTGCCTTAGGGAAATCACACCGATCAGCCGTTTTTCTGCATCGACAATATATATCAGATACAGGGTTTCCTGCCCCGCGGCCACTACACGTAAAGCCTGTATCGCTTCATCCATGGTTAAATCGGGTGATAGCGTCACAAAACGTGAGCTCATCATGGCACCCGCTGTACCTTCCGGATAGATGGCCAGATCTTTGAGTGTCTGCTGGGATTCTTCAGATAATGCGCCCATCAATTGCAGCTGTAGCGGCGGCGAAAACTGCTTATAAATATCGACAAAATCATCAGAGGGCATTGCGTCCAGAATGGGAACAAGTTCTGAAATAGATAAGTGCTGTGCCACGTTTAACTGCTGCCCTAGGGGCATAAAAGCATAGACCAAGCTCGGTTCACTCAGTTCCCTTAAAATTCGGGCCTGTTGCAGAGCATCTAAATGACTTAAAATGCGCGCCTGATCGGCGACATTCAGCTGACTAAGTAAGCCTACAGCGATGTCGTGATTTTCAGAATGTAATTGTTGTTGGATATTCTGGATTTTTTCTGAAATTGTCGGCATAAGCAGCTCATTATAAAAGTCTGGCATTCAAGAGATGTTTATCCTGATCCCTATGTATGCTAATTTTTTCATGTGAATAATTTTAATGATCATGCTGCAATATGACGATATTTTTTGTATAAATCAATTCCTCGATATTTAGCCAGAAAAAAGCCTGACTGAGTCAGGCTTGTTCACTTTCTAAAGATGGATGCTCTATCACCACTGATTTAGAAACCGTTTTTTTAACCATCAGACCACGGATCAATACATACATAAAGGGAATAAACAGCAGTACCAGTACAGTGGCAAATAGCACCCCACCAAAAACACTACTGCCAATCTCCTGCCGGCTGATTGCACTGACACCGGTGGCAAACATCAAAGGCAGTACGCCCGCTGCAAATGCAATGGAAGTCATGACAATAGGACGCAAGCGTAAGCCCGCAGCCATTATCGCGGCCTGAACCGGAGTATGACCTGTCCGCTCTGCTTGTGCAGCAAACTCTACAATCAAAATTGCATTTTTACAGGACAGACCGATAGTCGTCAGCAAGGCGATATGAAAGTAAATATCGTTCGCAAAACCAAACCAGACACAGAACAGAATACTTCCTCCCACGCCCAGAGGAATCGCGGTCAACACCACAGCAGGAATCGTCCAGCTTTCATAGAGTGCCGTTAAACATAAGAAAATAAAGGCAATCGAAATTAGATACAAGAAAATAGCTTGCCCACTGCTACGTTTTTCTTCTAAGGCGGCTCCACTCCAGGCCAAATTTACTCCGTCTTGTTCATCGACTAAAGCTTCGACATCTTGC
Organism: Acinetobacter sp. TWP2-2-3; assembly: GCF_049896445.1. GTDB lineage: Bacteria > Pseudomonadota > Gammaproteobacteria > Pseudomonadales > Moraxellaceae > Acinetobacter. Next base: position 262,153 of record NZ_JAFCUI010000002.1, on the reverse strand, counting down.
ATGGTTTGACTCGAAAATTGATCTTTGGGAATACCTGCATATACAGGCACGGCGTTATAGCCCATATAACGGTTGATACTATTCGGTCCACCTTGCCAATTCAGCGTAGTGAATTGATTAAACGATAACATTTCGCCTTTGCTATTACGGACATGCCAATGTGCCAAATCTTCAGGTTTAGAACGGAACTCCGCTTCGCCTTGCATGATGACCCGTTTGATTTGCCCACGATCAATAAAGTCGTTGATATAAGTACCACTCCAAGCCGCAGCCAACGTACTGTTAAAACTTTGCTGAGGTACGGCATATTTGAGTAAACGTTCTATATCCAGTTTAATATTCAGCTCTGCACTTTCTTTGGGTACATCAAGTTGTAAATATTCAATCGATGATTTTGCTTTGGCACGGGTTTCAATCTCAGAGAAGGATTGCTGTAAAAACTCGCTACCCCTTGAATCTAGATCTTGTAACCAGAAGTCGACCACACGTCCATTACTTGACATAGAAGGCGCCATAAAGAAAATCTGGGCATTGGCATGATTGGCAAAGTGCTTTTGTGCACGATCTACAATGGCAAAGACGGTATCTTCAGGATTTTTACGCGCTGCCCAGTCCTTTAATACGACAAAAAGCTGACCACGATAAGGCCCAACTCCAACATTGTTTCCACTATACCAAATCCCAATGCTCTGGATGCGCTCAGATTCATGCTGCATTAAATAGTCTTGGACTTCACGCCCGACTTTTTCTATCTCAGAACGTGGTGCATTACCCGGCATCACAATTTGACCCATGACAAAGCCCATATCTTCCGTTGGCATCAAGCCTTCGGGCAAGGTTTTATAAAGCCAGCCAAAGCCTAAAACACATATACTAAATACAGCCAACATCGTCATTTTAAACTGCATGCTACGTGCAGAAAGCTTTTGGTAATGCATGGTGAGCTTATCCATGCCACGATTAAAACGCTTTGCCCATTTTGGTTGATGTGGTTGACGCTTTAGCAGTTGCGCTGCAAATGTAGGGGTGATGATAAGTGCTACCAATAAAGAAAGTAGCATTGCCACGACCAACGTGATGGAAAACTGACAATAGATGACCCCTGTCATACTGCCAAAAAATGCCATGGGAATAAATACAGCCGTTAAGACCAACGTAATCCCGATCAATGCACCGCTAATTTCCTTCATTGACTTTAAAGCTGCAGCCTGAGCATCCAAATGTTCTTCATGCATCAAACGTTCAATGTTTTCCACGACCACAATGGCATCATCGACCAGCAGGCCAATCGCCAAAATCAGGGCAAACAAGGTAAAACTGTTTAAGCTCATTCCTAATACATACAGCACCGCAAATGTGGCTAAAACTACAATCGGAATCGTGACTGCAGGAATAATAGTGGCGCGCCAGTTTTGCAGGAAGATAAACATCACCAAGACTACCAGTACCATCGCTTCAACCAGAGTTTTCGCGACTTGTTCAATTGAACTGGTAATAAATGGGGTTTTGTCCATGGTCATACGTAATTGATAATGTGCAGGCAAATTGGCTTGGGCATTTTTCAATACCGTTTGCATCTGCTCTGAAACCACAATCGCATTACTCCGTGGCGCCAATTGAATCGATAATGCAGCGGATAAATGACCGTTGGTATAATTTAAATGGTTATAACTTTCTGCCCCTAACTCAACACGTGCGACATCTTTCAAGTACAGTACTGAACCTGAATCTGTTGTTTTCACAATAATTTTTTCAAATTCATCAATGCTACTTAAACGTGATCCTGCACTGACCTTGGCATTCATGTATTGATCTTGTGCTGTCGGTAATCCACCAATAGAACCTGACACAAGTGGTGCATTTTGTGCCTCGACTGCATTGCGAATATCACTCGGCATCAGATTAAATTGGCGTAGTTTATGTGGATTGAGCCAAATGCGCATCGCATAGCCTGCGCCATAAAGCTCCACCTCACCCATTCCGTCAATACGGGAAAAACGCGGTTCGACATGCACCATTAAATAGTCAGCAAGCTCTGTCGGTGTCGCCTTCCCTGATTCATCATATAAACTCAGTAATGCAAATTGATCATAACCTTGTTTATAAACAGCCACTCCATTTTGCTGGGTTTCTTCAGGCAATCGACTTAGCACACCATTGACCGCATTTTGCACTTGCAACAGTGCCTGATCGAGATCCACGCCTTGCTCAAACGACAGGGTCAGATTTGCACGTCCCACGCTACTGTTGGACTGAAAGCTTTCCAAACCTTCAATGCCTTTTACCGCTTGTTCTAAAATTTGCGTGACCGATTGCTCAACGGTTTCCGCAGATGCACCACGATACCCCGCAGAAACCCCTAACGCAGGTGCGTCCATATTCGGCATATGCTCAATGGGAATTTTTTGCAGTGCAAAAATTCCTAATACCATCATGATAATGGCAATCACGGCTGCAAATTTAGGTCGATAAATAAAAAAGTGTGACAACATGAATAAAAATCCCCATCAGATGCATTCTCACGACACATTCTTGTATGAATAGATGATTTTTATAGCAATTTTCACACCATGCTGAAAACGCAACCAGTCATTGGACGAGTTTTGGCGATAAAAAAATCCCCGTATAAACGGGGATTTTTCAGCTCTAGAGTTTTCCTTTATTTTAAGCACGCGATTTTTTGATGATGAGTCGACGAATTAAAACATACATAAATGGAATAAAAATCAGCACCAGCAATGTTCCAAAAATGACACCACCAAATACACTCACCCCAATTTCCTGACGACTCACCGCACCAGCGCCTGTAGCAAAGACCAGCGGTAAAATCCCTGCGCCAAAGGCCAAAGAAGTCATCAAAATTGGACGTAGGCGTAAAGACGCACCTTCTAGTGCGGCTTCTACTACCGATTTACCTTGTTGCTGCGCTAATGAAGCAAATTCCACAATCAGAATGGCATTCTTACAGGACAGACCAATGGTAGTCAGCAAGGCAATCTGGAAATAGATATCATTCGGGAAACCAGCCAGATAACTGAAAATAATATTGCCGCCAATCCCGAGTGGAATAGCTGACATCACGGCGGTTGGAATGCTCCAGCTTTCATATAAAGCCGCCAGACAAAGAAAAATAAAACCAATTGAAATCAGATACAGCCAGATCGCCTGATTATTGGACTGTTTTTCCTCGAAAGAAAGACCGCTCCAGACCACATCCACCCCTTCCTGCTCGGCAACCAAAGCTTCCACATCCTGCATGGCCTGACCGGAACTGCTATCTTTAGCCCGATCCGCTTCCATTTGCAATGCGGTATAACCCATAAAGCGGTTGACCACTTCAGGGCCACCACTCCAGCCTACTTGCGAGAAGTTGCTGAAAGGCACCATCTGATTCTGGTCATTGCGCACATGCCACTGTGCCAGATCTTCCGGCTTAGAACGGAATTCAGCATCACCCTGCATAATCACCCGTTTAATCCGGCCGCGATCAATAAAGTCATTGATATAACTGCCTCCCCAGGCACTGGATAAAGTACTGTTGATTGCCGATTGGGTCAGACCGTTGGCCATGGCCTGCTTCTGATCAATATTGACACGTAGCTCTGCTTTGTCAGGATTAGAACGTTTACCCAGATTTTCAAAGCTTGTATAGTTGCCCGCCCGAGCTTCCAGCGCTTTAAATTGCTGTTCCAGATATTGCCGGCCATTGCCATTGATATCTCGAATCCAGAAATCCAGACCATCGGTTTGTCCCAGACCATTGACTGAAGCTGGCATGGACACATTAATTTGTGCATTGCGATTACTCTGGAAATGCTTCAAGGCACGTTCACGAATCGCTTGTGCAGTATTGTTCTGACCGGAACGCTCATCCCAATGTTTTAATGCCACAAAACCGGTCGCCAGATTCTGACCAGTTCCAGAGAAATTTCGCCCATAACGGATCATCACCAGATTGACATTGGCTTGTTCCTGATCCAGAAAATACTTACGGACTTCCTCTCCGATCTGAATGGTATTTTTCATCGGGGCGCCTTCCTGCAATTTAATTTGCAAGCTTAAGATCCCCTGATCCTCACTTGGTAAAAAACTGGTTGGCAAAGCACGATAGAACAGCGCAAACACACCGATCAATCCGGCAAACAGCAGCAAACAGATCGCCTGACGCTGAATCGTGAGTTTAGACAAATTCAGATAACGATGTTTTAAATGCTCCAGTTTCTGGTTAAACCAGGACGCCCATTTTGCCGGTTTAGGATTCGGTTTTAGAATAAGCGCGCACAATGCTGGGGTTAGAATCAAGGCCACCATTAAGGACAGCGACATAGCCGCGACCAAGGTGATGGAGAACTGCCGGTAGATTACGCCAGTCGATCCACCAAAAAAAGCCATCGGAATAAAGACTGCGGTTAAGACCAGTGTGATTCCGATCAGTGCCCCACTAATTTCCTGCATGGACTCCAAGGCCGCGTCCTTGGCAGACAGTTGCTTTTCATGCATCAGCCGTTCGACGTTTTCTACCACCACAATAGCATCATCCACCAACAGACCAATCGCCAGAACCAGCGCAAATAAGGTTAAGGTGTTGATACTCATACCCAGTGCATACAGCACCGCCATCGTACCTAAAATCACCACTGGAACAGTCACGGTAGGAATCAAAGTTGCACACCAGTTCTGCAAGAAAATGAACATCACAATGATGACCAAAATCACGGCTTCGATCAGGGTTTTGACTACCTCTTTAATTGATTCTTGAACAAAAGGCGTATTGTCACGTGGATAAGCAATTTTATAGCCTTCAGGCAATTGCTGGGAAATACGGGCAATTTCAGCCTTAATCAGATTAGAGGTGGCAATGGCATTGGCCCCTGAGGCCAGTGAAATACCCAGACCTGCTGATGGATAACCATTATTGGTACTATAAGACTGATAATTTTCAGCACCCAGTTCTACTCGCGCAATATCTTTCAAATAAATAAAGCTGCCGGCACGATCCGATTTGACAATAATATTCTGGAATTCTTCTACAGTTTTTAGCCGTGAACCCGAAGTAACTTTGGCATTCAGGTATTGCTCGTCTATGGCGGGAAGATCACCAATCGCACCAGCAGCGACCTGAGTATTCTGGGCTTCAATCGCAGCACGCACATCACTTGGCATCAGGTTATATTGTTTTAATTTTGCCGGATTCAGCCAGATCCGCATCGCATATTGTGAACCAAAAACATCCACCTCACCAATGCCTTCAATCCGGGAAATGTCCTGTTCCAGATGGGTCATCAGATAGTCGGAAAGTTCAATATTGTTGCTGCGCCCCGACTCATCATACAGGCTAATTACCATATGGGTATCACCGAGCGATTTAAAGACATTGACACCTTGGCGTTGTACATCTTCCGGTAATCGGTTTAGTACCCCATTAATCGCATTTTGTACCTGCACCTGTGCAGTATCCGGATCGGTACCATTCTCAAAGCTAATGCTGACCCGGCTGCGTCCTGAAGAATCACTACTCGAACTGAAATACAGCAGATGATCAATGCCTTTGATTTGCTGTTCCAGCACTTGAGTCACGCTTTCTTCCACAGTTTCCGCAGAAGCGCCGCTATAAGTTGCTGCCACCGTTATCCTTGGCGGGGCAATGTCCGGATAACGTTCCACTGGCAGGTTCATCACTGCGAACAGGCCGATTGCCATGACAACAATCGCCAGTACCCCAGCAAAGATCGGGCGGTGGATAAAAAATTTAGACAGCATAAGTCCGGGTCACTTTTAATTAAATAGGGGTAAATTGATGCAGAACATAAGCATGCTATATCCAAATATTCAGTGACATAGCACTAGAATGCAAGAATTAAACACATAAAAGCTGCGATAAAAACCAATCATGGAGAAATTATGGATAATCCCTCTTGAGCACGTTCTTGAGATTGCTCTTCCCTATTTATTAATAGCATTTTTCCAAACAAAAAACCCTGCAGATGCAGGGTTTTTTAGTGAATCAATTGAGCGGATTAAGCGCTGAACTGGTTCATTGTGTTTTTAGAATCATCACCAGCTTTCAATGCATTGTCACCAGCGAAGATTTCTTTGTGGTCATCACCGATGTCAGAACCAGCCATTGCTTGGTGTTTAACACATGCGATACCGCCGCGGATTTCTTTACGTTGTACGCCAGCAACATAAGCTAACATACCTTCAGTACCGAAGTAACCTTGAGCAAGCTCATGAGTAGAAAGTGCAGCTGTGTGGTAAGTCGGAAGTGTGATCAAGTGATGGAACACACCCGCTTCACGAGCAGCATCAGCTTGGAAGGTACGAACTTTTTCGTCAGCTTCAGCAGCCAGTTCAGTTGCATCGTACTCAGCGCTCATTAACTTAGCACGGTCGTAAGCAGAAACGTCTTTACCTTCAGCAACCCAACGGTCATATGCTTGTTGACGGAAGTTTAAAGTCCAGTTGAACGAAGGCGAGTTGTTATAAACAAGTTTCGCATTTGGAACTGTTTCACGTACACGGTTAACCATGTGAGCGATTTCAGCAACGTTAGGCGTCGCAGTTTCGATCCAAAGCAAGTCAGCACCGTTTTGTAGGCTAGTTACACAGTCAAGTACAACGCGGTCGATTTGCGTGCCTTCACGGAACTGGTATAGACCAGAAGCAAGACGTTTAGGACGGTGAAGTTTACCATCACGCTTGATCAGAATTTCGTCTTCTTGCGCTTCTGAAATGTCGATTTCAGTTGTGTCTAAGTAGCTGATGTATTGAGAAGCGATGTCGCCTGGCTCTTTAACCACTGGGATTTTTTGAGTCAAGTCAGCGCCTTCAGAGTCAGTACGTGCAACGATGATACCGTCATCAAGACCCATTTCTAGGAATGCATAGCGAAGAGCGTGGATTTTCGCGATGAAGTCTTCGTGTGGAACTGTTACTTTACCAGCTTGGTGACCACATTGTTTCGCATCAGAAACCTGGTTTTCGATTTGTAGTGCACAAGCACCCGCTTCGATCATTTTCTTAGCAAGTAAGTAAGTCGCTTCTTCGTTACCGAAACCAGCGTCGATGTCCGCAATAATTGGTACAACGTGAGTTTGGAAGTTGTCGATTTGTGAAGTGATTTCAGCTGCTTTAGCAGTGTCGCCCGCTTCTTGTGCTTTTTTAAGTGCACGGAACAAGTCGTTTAATTCTTTCGCGTCAGCTTGACGTAAGAATGTGTAGATTTCTTCGATCAATGCAGGAACAGACGTTTTTTCGTGCATAGATTGGTCAGGAAGTGGACCGAATTCTGAACGAAGCGCTGCAACCATCCAACCAGAAAGGTAGATGTAGCGACGTTCAGTTGTACCGAAGTATTTTTTGTTCGCAATCATTTTTTGTTGCGCGATGAAACCGTGCCAGCAACCTAGTGATTGAGTGTATTTGCTAGAGTCTGCATCATAAGCAGCCATATCACGACGCATAATTGCCGCTGTATATTTCGCAATGTCTAAACCAGTTTTGAAACGGTTTTGAAGTTGCATACGCGCAGCATCTTCAGGACTGATGTCTGCCCAAGTGTTACCGAATTTCGCTTTTAATTCGCGGATTGCATCAATCGCTGTTTGGTATGTAGTCATGATATATTCCTGTAATAATATTAGGATTTTTCTGCAACGAACCGCTCAAATCACACCCTCAATGACTTGTTCAGATTTTCGACGATCCGTTGGGATAGCTAAAGATTAGTGGGCTTATGAAAATTAATCCAATAGTCTGCAAGAATCTTCAGTATTTATTTAAAAAATGAGTAGATCAAAGTCTTAGTACAATCTCGATAAATTATATTAAGATACTGTTTCATATAAATTTATTTAAAAATAAAAATGGATAAAATTTCCGCATGTTGCTTAAAAATAATTCATTAGACTTAAGTCTGGATATGGGTTTTATGTCCTTTTATTTTTAAAAAATGCTGATCTTTGATGATTTATTCAACTCAAGGAATTCTTAATTTAGTTTACTTTTCACTCAAATCTTGAATGCAAGAATAGCTTTTATGATTTTCTTTTAAAGCGAAAAGAGGGCTTTCATCCCAATCTATAAAAAAGGCTAAATGATGGTCCATTTAACGTGCATCTTTTTTCTTATGTACACTGTAAATAATAGAGTCTAAGCCTGTGTTAATTCTGTAAACTTTATCAGTGAGCACATGGCTTTTTTTCATCGGCGCTTTACACAAGGCCCGGCAATTATGGCATAATCATCATAATTTCTTGTATTTATTCTCGGTATTTCTTTTATGAATCTGGAGCGGGTCGATCTCAATCTATTAATTTATCTTGATGTACTTCTTCGCGAAAAAAATGTCACACGTGCAGCAGAACAATTGGGTGTTACCCAACCTGCCATGAGTAACATTTTACGCCGATTACGCAATTTATTTAATGATCCCCTCCTGATCCGTTCTTCTGAAGGCATGACCCCAACCGAACGTGCCTTAGAATTACAACCACGTATTCGGGATGCACTGGCTGACTTGTCGATGATTCTGGAACCACGTACCGAGTTCCGTCCTTATACCTCAAATCGTGTGTTCCGGATCATGACCTCGGATTATGCAGAAGCCACGCTGGTTCCACGTCTGGTTAAAGCCCTACGTTCAGAAGCACCGAACGTGGTATTAGACTTCCTGACGCCAAGTGACGTGTCATATCGTGACATGGAACAAGGCAAGGTCGATCTGGCAATCAACCGTTTTAATGAAATCCCGCAAAGTTTTCATCAGGTTTTGGTCTGGCGTGACAGCTTTTCTTGCCTTTTAAATAACAAGCATCCTGCCGCAAGCAACTTAAACCTTAAAAGTTACCTGGATGCACAGCATATCTGGGTTTCCAAAACCGGTATGGGTGTTGGCTTCGGGGTAAATCCTGAAAAACAGGCCGGTTTAGGCTGGATCGATCAGGCTTTAGAACGTATTGGCCAGAAACGTAAAATTTCGGTTTTTACCCGTCATTACCAGATGCCGGGGTTATTGGCTTCCAATGTTGACTTAGTCGCGACACTGCCTTCACGTATCGCACGTCTGCAAGCCAAGAATCACAATTTAATTCTAAAAGATCCGCCGTTTTATATTCCGGAATTTGAATTAAAAATGGCATGGTGTCCTTTATTGCATCATCATCCGGCGCATCGCTGGTTACGTCAGCTGATTTTATATGTCGCCCGCCAGATGATTGAAGAAGAAAACCGTGAATTCCTGAGCAATAATTCTCAATTTTCACATTATTAAACTCAAAATCTTCTAAATTCTTATTTTTTAAGATTATACTTCGAAGACTTGAGATGTCATTGTTACACCTCAAGTCTTTTTTTGTGTTAAAAATATCCCAAGATACTATTCATCCACAGGTGGATTTGTGAGCCTCTTACAAAATATTGTGATTATCTTAATACTCATCACGGGGGCCGGTTTTTTATCTTTAACTGAAATCGCCCTCGCTGGTGCCCGTAAAGTCAAACTCAAAATTCTGGCTGAGTCGGGTGATCATCGCGCTCAAAAAGTTTTAGATCTACAAGAAAATTCTGCAGACTTCTTTGCAGCCTCCCAAATTGGTTTAAATGCAGTTGCCATTCTTGGTGGTATTTTAGGTGAAGGTGCCTTCCGTCCTTATATTTATAATTTTGTTTCCCGCTTTTACCAAGGACCTTGGGCTGACAATATCAGCTTTGCGCTTTCCTTTACGGTCGTCACTTCATTATTTATTTTATTTGCAGACTTGATGCCGAAACGTCTGGCCATGATTGCGCCAGAAAAGATCGCAGTCTCAGTCATCGAGCCAATTCAGATTTTCATTAAAGTCTGCAAACCTTTGGCTTGGTTTATCAATGCGATTGCCAACATGCTGTTCCGTCTGTTTAAAGTAAATACTATTCGTGATGACAATATTACTTTTGATGATATTTCTGCAGTGATGGATGCCGGTGCACAGGCAGGCGTGCTCCAGAAACAGGAACACCATTTCATTGAAAACGTATTCGAGCTGGAAGAACGTAACGTGCCTTCGAGTATGACCACACGTGAAAATGTGGTGTTCTTCACCTTAAATGAACCGGAAGAAAGTATTCGGCAAAAGCTGGCGGAATACCCCTATTCCAAGTTTCTGGTATGTAGCAATGACATTGACAGTGTGATTGGCTATGTCGACGCCAAAGACATTCTGGTGCGTATTCTGAACAACCAGTCGCTGCTGCAACTCAATGAAAATACCATCCGTAATGTCCTGACTATTCCTGACACTTTGACCTTATCGGAAGTTCTGGACCGTTTCCGTTCCACCAAGGAAAAGTTTGCCGTCGTCATTAATGAATATGCGCTGGTCGTTGGCGTGATTACCCTTTCTGATATTATGATTACCGTGATGGGTGACTGGGTGACGCCTATTGAAGCCGATCAGCAAATTATTAAACGTGACAATAATTCCTGGCTGATTGAAGGCAGCACGCCGATTGAAGACATCAAGCATGCGCTTGAAATTGATGAAATGCCTGATGATGAGAACTATGAAACCATCGCTGGCTTCATGATGTATAAATTACGCAAGATTCCACGTCCTGCAGATGCCGTGATATTTGGTGCTTATAAGTTTGAAGTGGTGGATGTCGATCATTTTAAAATTGACCAGTTGCTGGTGACCCGCCTAATCGAAACCAATTCAGTTATTCAAGAAGAATCAGATTAATCTGGTTCTTCTTTTTAGCCCTCTATTTAAAAAATTATTCTAATAAAAAAATCCATAAGGTGAGTGATGAATATTTCTGCATTATTGGCATGTCTGTTTTTTTATTCAGCCCTGTATTTGTTTTACTTCTTCTTTGCCAAACAACAGAATCCCCTGCTTTTACTCGCAGCCATCATTCTGATGGTTTTAACAGTTTTCATTATTCCCTACCCACATGAACGTCGCCGTCAAGGATTCGACTCCACCTTGAGATTTGGAGAGTATTTTTATTGGCCCTTGATTACCTGGTGGCGTTTATTTATTTTGCCCATCAGTTGGCTGATTGCACTGATGTATCGTGATTAAAAAAGCACCCGAAGATGCTTTTGTTTATATCTAGTTACAGCTTAGATTTTTGCTAATAAAGCCTCAAGAACGGCTTGATAGTGAATCTGGATATCATCTTCTAAAATTTTGTAGGCATTATCGAATTGCACCATAGGCCAGCCTTCTTTCCAGAATGGGAAAATATTATGCAGGTCATGGGTGACAATTGCATCTTCACGCACAATTGCTTGGGCAATTTGTGACAGTACCTGTGCAGTTTCAGCACCATCAATTGCCATATAATCAATACCGCGCGCTTTTAAAATACGGATTCGGTCTTTTTTATAACGGATTTTTTTGATTTGTGCTGCATTCAGACCCAAAGCCAAAGATACGGCTTCGACAAACTTGTCTTCAAATGACTGATTCAATGCTACTAAGGCTGCTTTATGCGCTTCCTGACGACCAGCTTTACCACCCTGACGAATTGCTGCTTGCGCCTCAGTATTTAGCTCATCCTTTTTCATACTTTGCAGGATGTCTAAAATTTCGATGTCGCTTAACGCCTGAGGAGATTGATCAGTCATAAACTGTCCTTAAAAAAATAAATCTTGAATCGGCTATTTTCGCATAATTCGTCGCTAAAAAACTAAAATCTTCATGATTAAAACAGTGCTACGTTCTGAAACTGCATTTCTTCTGCGATTTTGCGCAAAATCGACTATAGTGCTTCATCTATATATTAAATTAATCTCTGGATGATGCCCACTACGCAAGTGACTTTGTTGCTACAGCAACTTAAGCGCCAATATCCGACTGCATTTAAAGGAAATTACCTGTTTTACAGTCAGATTAAAATCCGTGGAATCTGGGGTAAAGCCAAGCTTTTAATTCCTTGGGCCTTGGCCGCCATGATTTTTGTTCCCATCAGTTTGATGTTAGGAGATTTCGTACAGCAATCTTTTGTGCAAATCAGCGAATTTCAGGCGCAGAGTTATGCCATGTTGGCCATTCTACTGTTCCTGATGTTGAGTCTCACCTTGATTCTGTACCAGATTCAGCATTCTTCTTATTCGCTGTATCAATTATTACGGCATACCCCGATCAAGATGGCTATTGTGATTTTGATGCAAGCCTTAAATCTGGTCTTTATACAAAGCAGTTTGCTGATGTGGAGCTTATTCTTCTTTGGCGTGAGCTTTGGTTTTGTGCGCTTTTATCGAGAAAATTTATTCAAGGAAAATAGTAAAAATACTGAGCACTATCAGCTACAACAATTACGTAAAATCTGTTTTTGGGCTTATAAACAAACCTGCCTGATCCGACTAAAATTACGTTTTTATTCAAGCCATGATCCTCGGTATGCCGAACTAAAACAGCAATTAAATCACTATGCCGGGTTATATACGCGGCTGCTGAAATATGAGCATCAATATTGTAAAACGATCAAGCATCTAGATGTCGACAGCTATCTGGATGAAAATTCATAGTTCTCTCTATCCTTTTTCATTGGCCATCTTAAAGATCTGCAAATATTGAATTTTAAAAAACGTTGATTTGCTGATTTTTAGAATAGAAGCCACGGAATTGCTTGAAAAGAAAGCAATCATTTCGGAATTTGCTTGCCAAGCTTTATTTCGTCCTCTATTATTGCGCACATGCCCGAGTGGTGAAATCGGTAGACACAGGGGATTTAAAATCCCCCGCCCACAAAGCGTGCCAGTTCGAGTCTGGCCTCGGGCACCATTTTAATATTTATTAAAATGGTGCAATAAAAAATCCAGCATTAGGCTGGTTTTTTTGTGCCTGAATTTTATTCTTTTAGCGCGAAATCCCCATGTCAGAATTAAAACACTTTGATCTCGCTACATTACAATTACGTCATCCAGACGCTTTTTTCCTTAAGCTGCGTTATAGCCGCTTTAAATTTAATGCCTTGCAAAATATCCAGTTTGTTATCGCGATTAATTTACTGTCCCTTCTGGTCTGTGTAGCCTGTAGTCTCAGCTCCGTATTTCTGGAATATTATTTTTTCAAGAATGCCACGATTGCCCTTAATGTCACCTTAATTGTGCTGATGGCACTGCTTTATCCTTATATCTGGCATGCACAATATCAGGCGCAATTCAGCTCCAAAGCCTATAGTCAGCGTTTGCAAAATTGTCTCTATCTGCAAATTCCAATTTTTCTGAGCTTATTGCTCAACCTTTATCTGATTCATTCGGATGTACTGGTCATCATTAGTATGATCATTTTAGCGATTTCTTCCTTTGGGGTGGTCATCCTGGAACCTTTATTTAAAAGTTCCTGTAGTGCGATTGACCAGATCAGGTTGCAGAAACTCCGACAACTGGCTTTTTGGGCTTATCAACAATCCAAATCAAAAACACCACAACAGATTCAAGGTCAATCGAATCTGCAGGCTTATTACCAAAACCTTTATCAGCAATGCATGAATGAAGAGCAACAATTACTCGGCTCAATTCGCTTTA